>LKMX01000051.1 GCA_001564035.1 Nanohaloarchaea archaeon PL-Br10_U2g27 | reverse complement strand
TTGAAATGGTTTTCATCGAGTCTTTTAGGAGGCCTACTTCCGTTATTTCTGCTTTAAACAAAATATTTCACCTATGTTACTGTGAAGTGTTAACAACTTTTTTAACTCTGTCGTGGAGTTCTGTGTCGACGCCTTCAAAGTCCTGTAGGACTTCTCCTTGCAGTTCGAAGCTGTCAGGTGTTGGTAGGACTCTCCCAAATACTCTTACTCGTTGCCCTTCCTCTACGTTTTCCATATTTTCTTGTTCTAGAAATACGTCTACGTTGCCTGATCCATCATCGACTGATATGGAGTCTTCGTCGACTGATAGTACTGTGCCGATCACTCTAACTCTTATATCTGTCTGTGGGTCTATATCTTCGATTTTTTTTGGCTTTGCAGGCGCCCTCCTCATCTGTTGTTCAGCCATAATCAGTTACTGGGGTTGAAATGTTTTAACTTCAAAGGTCAGGGAAGGTTCAAAAACCAGCTCGAACAAATTAAGAGTATGGCGCTCTTCGGCAATAAAAAAGAGGAAGAACAGGGTATCGAGGAATCGGATGAGATTATTCAGAGACTAGAGGCCTTAGAATCTCATTTTAATGCTTTGGATAGTGCTGTGCAACATCATGACACCGAGATACAGGAAATTGTTGATACTATAACTGCTGACGAACGCAACCTGAAGTCTGCGGTTGAGAAAAATAAACGGAAGCTCGAAACTATAAGAGATATTTCAAGCAGGTTTGCGGAGATCCAGTCCGAGAACAACAAGAAGATAGATGTGATTGACTCAGAGGTCTCAGACCTAAAGAGAAAACTGGTTAAGAAAAATAATAAGATCAAAGAACTCCGAGAAAAACATAGGAAAGCAGCTGAAGACCTTGAAGACTTGAAAGAAAAAACGGAAGACCTGGAAACAGAACTCATGCTTGATATGAACAGTCAGGCCTACGATATAGATTCAAAAGTCGATGAATCAGAGTTTGATTCTAGAAGTAAAAGGGTAGATAGAGAACTCTCCAAGTTGAGAGCATCAATAAACGATATAGCTGATAAGCTTGGATCTGACGCTGTTAGAACAGAATAACAGGCTTAGTCATATTCTTTGTAGACGTTACTGCATTTTCTGCACCTGTAGAATCTTGTAGGAGGTTCGTCTGATGCCCGTGTCTGCTTCAGCCACCATTCTTGTTCCGTCTCTTTGCCGCATCTTTTGCATTCTTTTTGCGTGGTAGGCCTTGCTGATTCTTCTTCTCCGTCTTCATTGACGTTTAGCCTATCCATGGGGTCTTCTTCTTTTTCTTCAGTGACTTTGAAATCTTCGCTGTCTACGTCCTGGTATTCTCCGCAGCTGCGGCATTTCATAGCGGCTTCTCCGTCTTTCTTTTCTGAAACCAGCATTCCTCCGCATTCATCGCAAAACTCCATACCTATCAAATCAAGAGTTGAAAGCTTAAAAATAGGTCGATTATACCATGTGTTACTGCTCGGCTGAGCACGGCTGATACTCATCTATCCTCAGCGGTGATCCTTCAAGGCCTGCCAAGTCCATTGCTATCAGTTTTACTGCTCCAACTTTCGGTATCTGGAAGAATACTTGGCCATGTATTTGTTCAGGCCTGATCTCTTTCTCGAAGTCTAGCTGTTCTGGGTTGGCATCGCCCTTTGTAGCTATGCTGTCATCTCGTTTTTCTGTGACTCTATGGACAACAGGTATTGCTAGGCCTGATACTTCGTTGACTCTGAACGAATAGTCTCCTGAACTGTACTCTCCGCCTTCTACTACGTCTATATTGCTTCTACCTATCCTTAGGCGTGCTGACTGGTCTTCGACATGAGTTACGTAGGCGCTGCCTATAGGGGTTTCAACAGGTTCTTCTCCTAAACTATACGTTTCTCCATCTATCTCGATTTCAGCCTCCATGGGGACTTGGTATACTACTATTTGGCCTTCTTCAATACTGTCGAACTCTACTCCTTGAACCATTAGAATGTCTCCTCTGTCTATTTCAGGGTACATTGAGCAAGAAACAACGGACACAACAGGTTTATCTGTGGATAATGCGGTGCCCGCGGTCTGAAGAATCCCGAACGCAAGCAGCAATGCCAAACATATGAAGTAAACGTCTTTCAATGGTCCAAGGTCGCTGCTCATCAATGCCTCACATCATTAAATTGTAACTCCATGACTATTATATCTCCCGTCCTGCACCACTCAAATCCAATTATGGGGTAGACTGGAAACTAAATATAATTTAGGCCTAAATCTTTCAAAATCTATTCTGGATGCGGAGAATACGTGTTTAATTACAGATCGGCTTCTAGACTTTCTAGCCACTCTCTTACTGTATCTACTGCATCCTGTAGAACTTCATCTGGGTTATCGGAGTCGATAATTAGAACTGATTCGTCTCCTAATGGGTGGCCTTTATCGTATCCGGATTCTCCGCCGTTCTTCCATACAGCTTTTCTGAGTAGGTTTGCGAGTGCGTGGTTCTGCTCCATATCGATAAGCAGTCGTCCTTCTTTTTCCATTACATCGAGATCCATTATTTTTTCCTCCTCGTAATATAGAGATCCACTGGAGTGCTTCTTGACTCCTCGGTGTGGAATTCGTAGCTCGCCGGAAGCCCAATCTTGTAGGCCTCACGAGCTATTAACTCATGATTATGTTCCTCACACAAACGTTTTAAACGTGTACCGAACCCTTTTCCGGCCAGCCCGTAGACGTTGTCCCCGATTTCGAAAGCTTTCCTCCAGAATTTTAGGCCTTCGCTGCTTTGAATATTAAAGGGAGGGTTCATTACGACTGCGTCAAACCTTCGAAACCCATCTGAGTTTCTTGAAGGGCCTAAACCGTTATCGGTTTCAACTCCTTCAAAAGTTGTGACGTCTTTCTGAACGAAATCCAAGTCTGCGCCTGCTTTCTCAGCGTTTCTTCTGGCGGTTTCTAAGGCCTTTGCATCTATTTCGACGGCTGTGACGTTCATTCCTAGTATGCTGGCTCCGATCGCTAGTATTCCTGTACCTGTCCCAAGGTCTGCTACATTTTTGTGGCCTTGCATGTAGCAGGTGTATACTATGTCGGCAGCTAGTTCAGGGGGTGTGCTGTACTGTTCCAGCTCTATTCGAGGGTTCTGGAAGTCTTCGAGTTTCGATAATTTTTGCTTTACCGAGGTTTTTTTCATTCGCTTTTCACAGGTTGTTGAAAGTTTTAAAGTTTATTGTATATTAGTGACGGCATGTCCTTGGAAGATAAGCCGAAGGAAGAACTTATAGAACAGTTGGAAAACCATGTTGTCTTTTTCGAACCACAAAGAGAAATTATACTTTCAAACCCTGACCCTGAAACGTTGAACGAGATATCTTCTCTGGCGCATATGGAAACGTCTTCCGGAGAGCATTACAAGTTCCAAGTCCGTGAAATGGATATTTGGAACTCTGACATGTCTCTAGAAGAAATGAAAGAAGTATATACTAGAGTTATCGGCAACTACCCTATTTTCCTGGAATGGCTTGAGAGGACATACAATAAACAGCAGATTTTCTCAATAGAAAACAAAGGCCACTACCATATCCTGAAATCTCAGGACGAGGAAAGAATGGAGTGGGCTCGCGGAATAGATAAGGTCAGGCAAAACCTTGCCGTAGACCTGTCAGATTCTGCTTCAAGAATAGCAATGGGATCAAAATCTCGGGCAGAGATTAAGGAGGCCTTGCTAAAAAAAGGGTATCCTGTACAGGACAATTCAAAGTTCAGGGAAGTGGAAGAGACTATTGGGGCTGACCTTCAAGAAATAGAACTTAGAGACTACCAGAAAGAGTACGTAGAAAAGGCCTACAGCGAGAAAGCTGCTGTACTGGCAAATCCGGCGGGTTCAGGGAAAACAGTCACAAGTATAGGTTTAATGTGTGAAATAGACTCTCCGACACTGATACTTGTGCCTCAGAGAAATCTTGTGAATCAGTGGAAGAGAGAAATACTTGATAAAACAACGATTACTGAAGACCAAATAGGTCAGTACCACGGAGAACAGAAAGAAATGGGCGATGTAACAATCGCAACATACCACATAGCAGGAGGTAAAACCTCTTTGTTCAGACAGGACTGGGGATTAATCATATTTGATGAGGTCCACCATATTCCTTCAAAGCTCTTCAGAAAAACTGCTTCGCTTCAGTCAACAAGAAGGCTGGGCCTTTCAGCAAGCCCTGTAAGAGAAGATGCTAAGGAAAGAGAAATATTTGCCTTGATAGGTCGTGAAATCGGGTCTGACTGGGCGCGATTCTTCTCTGAAGGCCACGTTGTCAAGCCTGATGTCGAAATCACCATGGTGGACTGGGCTTCAGACTTCTACAGACATAAATATGATGAGGCCTCAGGAATCAAGAAGGCGATTATAGCATCCAAAAACCCTGCGAAAAAACAGGTTCTGGAAGAATTACTGGAAGAATACGAAGGAAAAAAGACTTTGGTCTTCTGCGACTGGATCGATCAAGGAGAGGAACTGTCAAGCGAATACGACATACCATTCATCTCAGGAGAAACAGATTACGATGAGAGAGAAGAGTACTTCGAAGAATTCAGGTCAGGAGACCTAAACCAGATGATTATCTCAAGAATAGGAGATGAAGGCCTAGACTTACCGAACGCAGAAGTAGGGATTGTCATGTCGGGCCAAGGAGGAAGCAGAAGACAAGCAACACAGAGAGCAGGGCGAGTGATGAGGCCTTTCGGAGACGCACAAGTCTACATGGTTGCAACAAAAGCCAGTAATGAAGAAGACTTTGTCAAGAGACAGGTAGAACTGCTTAAAGAAAAGGGAGTCCCTGTGAAAATGAGTGAGTACTAAGCAGGAGGATTAAAAGATAAATAAGAGAAAAAAGAGTGTTGAGGCCTCTACTCAAATTCTTCTGAGTAGAGTTCTTGGCTTTTTTCGATTGCTTCGTATCCTTCTTTTTTTCCGCCCCATCCTTCGATTTCCACTTCTTTCTTTGGTTCAAGATTCTTGTATGTCTTGAAGAATTCGGCTATCTCTTTCTTTTTGTGGTCGTTCAGGTCTTCTATGTCGTCGACGTTGTCCCATCTAGGATCCTCAGAGGGCACGGCGATAATGTTGTCGTCTTGTTCTCCTCCGTCGTCCATGTATAGGATTC
>LKMX01000050.1 GCA_001564035.1 Nanohaloarchaea archaeon PL-Br10_U2g27 | reverse complement strand
GCTTGATGGCATTCAATGGCGCCGTAACTGGCGTGTGCATGACCCATGTATCCGAAACACGAGACCAGGATCCATTTTAATGCTTTTGAGGCCTTACTGCTGTATTCAGTGTTTTCTTGTTTGTGTTGAGAGCGGTCATAAATTATCGGTCCAAGTATGTGCGGTATGAACCCTATCTGTTTTTCGCAGATAGTGTAATCAAGCTCTGGTACTCTGTTGTTTTGGCAGCAGTTGCAGTTGACGGTTTCCGGCGAAATGTTTTTGTTGACCATTATATTGGGGAATAAGCTGGCGAAGTCCATTTCGTGGACATCTTCGTAGACTTGAGGCCTTGGATTGAATATGAATCCTCCACGATCTGCTTTTCTCATGGTTGAGGCTTTTTTCGGCGTTTCTGGAGTCCAGTTTTTCCACGGAGTCAAGATGTTATTTTGGTAGGCGTGGCGGATTTCTATCGCTGTCAAGATATTCCCGATACTTGCCCATGCTACTTCCTGCAATGGCTTCCAAGTTCTCCCAACAAGATCGTACAGGCCTTTCATCCCTGCCTCAGAAAGCATGAAGCTCGATGACTTGTTGATTACCGCGCGTCCGGAAACCGAGTAACGCGAAGGAGAATGCACCGTCTTACCGTACGCATTAATCGTGTTCTCCCCCGCCAACATTTCCAAGCCAGAACCTCTGCCTAAACTGAAAGAAGTCTTAAAATCAACCAACTCCAGCGTATCGGCCCGATCAACCAGCAAGACATCAGGATCGATAGCGAGAAAATGGTCTAGGCCTTTCAAAGCTTTTTCCTCAGAACCAAAAGTCTCGCCATTAATTTCTAGGCCTTTCAAAGAGTCTTTGGAAGCAGAGGTTCTAGGAAGACTCAACTCCAAAACATCTAAATCATACTCAATACTTGGATCTCTACCCTGTTCAATACAGTACTTGAACTGTGGTGAGAACCCTGCGTGGTAAAAACGAATTTTAGGCCTGGAAAAATTCTTACGGATAAAGTCACGGACATTTTTGAAGTCTTTCTGAGACTTAGCATCTAGTCTCAAAACTTTTTCAGGCCTTTTGCCCGGTTCAGTCTTCCACTCCTCGAAACGTGAAACAAAGACTTTCGAAGCGACTTCGGCTCTGACCTTTCTAAGCTCCTTCTTATCTCCGGATAAGTAGAGTTTAGGCCTGTAGACTCTTTCACTCTTACTGACTTGGCCGTTTTCTTTGCTCCATTCTATGGCTTTATTTCCTTCAAAGTCTATTTTGAACATTCCATTTCTTCTAATCTTTTTTTAAGCCTCTGTATCTCTTTTTCTTGCTCTAACTGGATTGAAATAATGGCTGAGGCGCCTGGATCGCGCGGATTCATGTAGCTGGATGCTGATGCGTGGTAGAAGGCTTTTTCCCATAGCGAGTCTAAGTATTTTTTATCGCTTTTTCTCAAGGCCTTTCTGAAGGGTTTGAATCTATCCTTGAATGTTTCTAGACGGTTTCTGTAGGTTTGATTGGTTCTTCCCACCTTTTTTCCACCTCCTCATAACTTTTCACGGTAGTCTGTAAAGTTCCAGCATCGAAGTAAGACGTTGTAACCAGTTCTTCATCTTCGAATTTTAGGCCTAAATCAGTTTTAGTGATTTTTATCCTGTTATCGGCTTTTTCCTTTATTTTGAGGCCTAACCCGGTTTTTGTTGAGAAAAGCAGTTTTTTCTGCTTCAACGAGTTCACAGCGTCTTTGAATAGTTTGACGGCTTCAGTTCTGTAAAGCGATGATTCCTTGTATAATATGTCGATTGCTGGCGCAACAATTAACTCATGATTTTTGCAGTGTTTTTTGCATAGTTGGTGGTGTTGGAGCGGTGTGAACGCCCTTGCTATAGATATTTTTTCCAGTAGTTCAGGCCTAGACTCGAAGTAATGTGTTTTGGCACTATTAGTCGAGTCTATCCAGAGAATACTGTTATAGTTATGGGCTATTTTCTGTATCAGTGCTGGAAACGCTAGCCGTGTATTTGTGTGGACTGCGTTAAGGCCTTCTACTGTTTTGATTGTTTCTACAGTTTTCAGTACAGACATGTTGGTTTTTCCCCCTCCCCCAAGGGTTTCCTCCGGGATAAGTATAGATGCGTCAAGACCGATATTTAAACCGACTTAGATGTGTCCGAATGTCCGTAACTCTGATTCTTGTATTAGAATAAGTGAACGAAATTCAGGATTTCAAACTGTACTTCCTGTCCCTCGTGGATCCTTTGCTTTCTATTAGTCCGTAGGCCTCCATTTTTTTCATGTACCGTCTCAGTGTTCTGTCACTTGGAGGTTCTTCAGCTTCTTGTTTGTAGGCCTGGAACAGTTTTGCTGATGGAAGTTGTTTCTCTTCCTTGAGTACGTCGTAGAGCTTTCTCTGATCTTCATTGAGTTTTTTCAGAGATATTGAGCGGTTGTCTTTTACTGCATCTGTAAAACTTTCTTTAATTATTTCTTTACTTATTTTTTCTAGGCCTTCTCGTTCTGCTTTCTGCGCTGCTTTTCTCAGTGTTGATATGGCTACTCTTGCGTCTCCGCCTGATTTAGACGCAATTATTTTGAGGCCGGAACTGGTTATTGCCTCGTCTCTTAAACCGTATTTTACACGGTCTTTGAGTATATCCACTATTTCATCATCCGCGTAGGCTTTGAACCTTATTTCATCGATTGATGAGAATGAAGATCTTATTCTATCATCCATATCAACGAAAACGTCGCCTCTGTTGGCTATTAGTATAATTGCCGCGTTTTGAAATCTTGAGAGGTCATAAAGTACTTTCTCATCTTTTATCTGGTCGGCTTCATCCACTACTATCGCCATTGGAGCATTGTAGGCCTTTTCCTCGAACTTGTCGACAAGTTCTTCTGTTGATGTTCCTCCTCTTGTTACGAACTCGTTCATATCTCTGAGAAGTTTGTAATATACCTCGAATCGACTAGGTTGTCCGAATCCATCAACGAACCCTGACAGTAAATTGGGAGAGTGTTTTTGTAGTTCGTCGACGACGTACTGTGCCATCGCAGTTTTCCCCGTTCCAGGAGGGCCGTAGATCAGCATGTCTATAGGCGGGAGGCCTTCAAGGATAGGGCTTAGGTTATCTGCGATTACTTGGCGTTCATTGCCTCTGTGCAGCATTCTGTTAGGCAGGTAGTCTGCGGTCAGGACCCTAGCATCCTGTATAACAGTGTTCCTAGTCACATTAACTAATTAACCAGTTTGTTTTATGCATCTAACCTTTTTTTCACGCGATGTAGTCGTGGCTTTCTTCAGATTCAGGCTCTTCCTTCTCACGGTTCTCTAACTCTATTTCCCCGTATTTTTCTTCATAGCGCTGTATATTTTTTTCAAGCAAGTTTTTGAATCTTTTAGCTGTTTCAGGAGAGACAATTATGGGCTGGTGTTCGACTGAAACTTTTTTGTCTGCATCAGGGCCTTCAAGCAAGGGAACAGATTTTCTGAAGTCCAAGACAAACTCCTTATTCCTGAAAACTAAGGCCATACCGTCCGAGTAAAAACTTTTTCCTTTCATCACAGGCCTGTTTTAGAATACGGAAAGATAAAAAAGCGGTTATACGTACTGGTTGGCGAAGATGATGAAGAATATAGTCCACCACCCGATGATCGAGATTAATGCAAATACGCCTGCAAACCTTTCAAACTTTATTACTTCAATGCTTTCAGGATCCCAGTCGTCCGCGAGATTCCTGAATCTTGGGGTCACCTTCTCATTCAATACGATACCGTTAAAGAATACTATGCTCACCAGAACCATTTTAGTCTGGAAGAACCAGCCGTGAACATTCTCAGGATACTGCGAAATAAGGTATATCCCTGTAAAACCAAGTACTGCTAGGCCTATCCAGACAAGAAGCGACAAAACCGATGCCAGCTTAGCGAATACAGGAGCAAACTTTTGCTTAAAGTGTAGAAGCATAAGCATTGAATCCGTAACTGTTACAGCGCCTATAGCAACTACTGCAGCAGCCAAATGCATGAACCTGATCAAAATATATGGGTCGCTGAACGCATTCTGGAAAAGGCCTATAAAACCTGAAATCACTCGAAATGCACCTCTCTAACTTCTCTGCCAAGCCTTACCACATAATAAGAGCTTACCACGCCTATAACCGCAGCCCAAACAATAACAAATGCGAACATCGGATCCTCAATCATACATAATGAGTTTACAAGGCCTCATACATAAATATACCGGCTTTATTCACAGGTCTGATTCTGTTAACGGCTCTGCAAGCGACTCCTCAGGCCTTTCACCTGGCCATGCATCAACCACAAAGTTTTCAGCATTATCCGGCTCTGAAACGTTGAAATCCAAGGTCCTGCGCTCCAACTGGCTCATCTCAACCTCCTCATTCCAAGTATCTACTTCGCGGTCAAGCTCATCTAAGGCCTGTAACTCCACTACAATATCTCCAGAACCTCCTCTGTTGAATACCTCGACTTCTGCGTATGCTCTTTCAGAATCGGTTTCCTCCGCATGGACTATACTGAAATCTTGGAGGACTGGATTGGGAACGCTGAATGCAACGTAGGTAAACGCTGCAAAGGCTGCAGCTGCAAAGACCACGCCAGAAATCAGGATGACGTTAAAAGTTCTTATCAATCCCATAAACCTGAATATGTCAGACCAAGATTAAATAGATTCACGACCGCTTCCTGACTCAAATGCCTAGCTAATTTAAACTAATAACTATAAACAGTTACTCAGTGAGCGTTAATTGAGTTTTCCTAAGTACATCGTCGTAACAGTAATACTTGCAGGCCTGACAACATATTTTTTAGCACCGAGCGCAGTAGAAGAAAGATTCAACGAGTTTAACGGCGTAGAACAGAGCTGTCCAGAAGAACTAGATAGCTTTCTAGAATCGCATGTAGAGCTAAGCGACGAGTCCAATGTAGACCTCAAAATTGAGAGAAGCAACACTTCCGAGTTTTCAACATCCAGCAGAAACCTGAGATGTGAAGAAGGCAGCGAAGAAGGCCAAAACGTAGACCACTACTACTGCACACCATCCACAGACGATCTAGAAATAGAATACTCTGAACTCGACGAAGAAGGCAACATAGAAGAACAGGAAACACTGCTCATAAATCACATAGAACTAGACTCTGAACAGGCCTACATAGGATACAACTGCCAAATAAACTAGAACACCTCCTTTCTAAAGGCAGGAAAT
>LKMX01000049.1 GCA_001564035.1 Nanohaloarchaea archaeon PL-Br10_U2g27 | reverse complement strand
GAGAGAGTTTCGGAGTCAGAGTCAAAACCCGAAATATAGACGAATCAAGCAGCGAACTTGAAAGAAAACTTGGATCATACGTCCAAGATCAAACAAATGCTGAAGTAGATCTTGAAAACCCCGAGACCTGGATCAGGCTAGAAATAACACCGGAAAAGGCCTACATATTTACTAAAATACTTGACGGCCCAGGAGGACTCCCTGCAGGAAGCCAAGGCCGATACATTGCGCTGATAAGTGGAGGAATCGACTCTCCAGTAGCAGCCTACAAAATGATGGCCAGAGGCGCAGATATATTCCCTGTGTACTTCTACAACAAGCCTTACGCCGCAGAAGACCACTTGATAAGGTTCGAAAGGGTTTTAGAGGAGTTGAAGAAATTCCATCCCGGTAAAAAATGGAGGTATGCAGTAATTGATATGGAAGAGGCGAACGAAGAACTGAAGAGTATTGGAAAAGGCCGCATGATAGTTCACAGAAGATTAATGTTTGAAGCGGCAGAACATTTAAGGAGTGAGAAAGGATTTGATGGCATCGTAACAGGAGAGTCACTGGGACAAAAATCATCCCAGACGCCTCAAAACCTATACACCTCCTCCCACGACCTTCCGATTCACAGGCCTTTGATCGGTCTTAACAAGAACGAGATCATAAGAGAGGCGAGAAAAATTGGGACTTACTCACTATCCGAAATCAACTCTTCATGCGCTAAGATCTCGCCAAAAAGTCCTTCAACAAACCTGAGCGTTGAACAGCTAGAGGCCTTGAAAGAAGAGTCCTGTTTCGAAGAACTATTAGATAAGGCCTTATCTTCGTGTGCTGTGAAGCAGGGTTAAAGCTTTAAAGGTAAAAAGGTTTATAAGATATCTGTCTTGGTGTTGGACTATGGGGTTGAAAGAGCGTAAAGATGAAGCTGAAGCAGTTCTTGACTCTGCTGAGATGACACTCGAAACTTTCGGCAGAACCAGTGCTGCTGCTGGCGAACTAGAATCAAAGATTTCGCAGTTGGAGGTAGAACTACAGGATCCAGATTCAGAGTCCAAATTGAAGAGGCTGATAGAGGACGTCAGAGATCTTATGGAAGACGTCCAAGACTCAGGTTCGGAATTCATGCCTGAAGGACCTGAAGAGCAACCGCCTGGAGATATGATGGGCGACGAAATGCCTCCTCTGTGAAGACCAGAACTATAAACACATATTTCCCAATTTTTCTTTATGAGCAACCAGTGCCCATTCTGCCAACTAATGCAGCAGCCAGAGCAGTTGAATATTATTGGAGAGACAGAAAATTTTTACGCATGGCTAGAATATCCCCAGCCCAGAGCCAAAGGACACGCAAATATCGTCCCAAAAGAGCATATCGAGTCAGTAATGGATTTCACACCAAGCCAGTGGAAGGAAGCTATGACTTTACTCAGAGAGGTAATGGAGAAAGCCACCGAAGGCCTTGGCGCTGAAGGAGTTTCAGTAGCAATGAATGTTGAGGAGGCCGGAGGACAGATGCTTCCGCACGCATACATCCAGTTATTCCCAAGGTTCGGCGAGGACGATAATGCCGGTACTCCTGTAGGCGCAATATTTCAGCACAGAGACGACCTGCAGACACAGGAGTACTTTGAGGAAACAGTAAAAGAGATGAACTCCGTAACAGTTAATTTCGAACAAGAAGTGAAAGAACCTCATCCCGATTCTCAAAAATTCAAGGAAGACCCAGAACCTCCAGAAGACGATGTCAGCGAAGACGAAGAAGAAAGCGAGAGTAGATCGAAAAAACGTGGAACATCCATCCAATGGAAATAAATATAAATGTTTACTAACAAGTAACAACTATGAGTTTTTTGGAAAAAGTCGGAGCAGCACCACTAGCCTTAGCCGGAGCGTATGCTACCTATAAATACGGTAAAAAACTTGTGGAAGACTACAGAGAGCCAGCGGAAGCGACCCTAGACGCATCCCAAGGCTACGACAACAACGCCCAGGCCTTGGGCGCAGGCCTCAATGAGCTACTTTACCAGAACAGCGAGAACGAATCATTTCTAGATACAACGACGAAAACAGCTTTAGGCGCAGGCCTATTTGGTTACAGCACATTCGTCCTCGCCGGCAGACCAGAAATAACTTTTGATGATGTAGACGACGCTCTGGAAGAATAATCCTTTTAACAGTCTAATCCGCCTCCAAGTATATGACAAACTACAATCCAGAGAAAATAGAGCAAGAGATCTCAAACTACTGGAACGAGAACAACGTCAAGCAAAAAGTTCGGGAATCAACAGAGGGTCAGGAACCTTTTTTCTTAATTGACGGCCCTCCATATCTGAACGGTGCGCCCCACGTAGGCCACATGCAGGGAAAAGTTTTGAAAGACGTTATGCTCCGCTTCAAACAGATGCAGGGCTTTGACGTTCACGACCAAGCAGGATTCGATACACACGGACTGCCTAACGAACTAGCAACGGAAGAAAAACTGGGTATAGAAAATAAGAACGAAATCGGAGACAGCATATCGGCCTCGAAATTTATTGAAGAATGCAAGAAAAGAGCCACGTCAGCAAAAGACTTATGGAAAGGAGTCATGAACGACCTTGCAGTCTGGCAGGACTTCGAAAACCCGTACATGACATACGATCCTGATTATATCGAGACTGCGTGGTGGCTGCTGAAGAAAACACATGAAAAAAGCCTGCTTTACGAAGACGGTAAACCAATCCATTGGTGTCCAAGATGCCAGACATCATTATCAGGTTACGAAGTAACAGACGAATACCAACAGGTCGATGACATTGCAGTATATGTCAAGTTCCCTCTACGAGACCGAGAAGAAAAAATAGTGATATGGACTACAACACCGTGGACCATCCCTTCAAACATGGCAGTCTTCGTCCATCCAGAGCATGAATACGCGACCGTAGAAGTAAACGATGAAAAACTCATAATCGCAGAACAGCTAGTCAGCCACGTGATGCAGAATGCAGGCCTCGAAGAAAACGAATACCAAGTAACAGATGTAGTGAAAGGAAGAGAACTTGAAGGCCTGAAATACGACACGCCGTTCCTAAATGAGATTCCTAGACAACAAGAACTCGATGAAGTCGACGGCGTCCACGAAGTAAATACCTCAGACAAACTGGTAACGCTGGAAGAAGGTACAGGTTTGGTACACGCGGCTACAGGCCACGGGCCTGAGGACTATGAGGAAACCAGGCCTCTGGAGTTGCCTGTTTTTTCGCCAGTGGATGAAGAAGGAGTATACACTCAGGAGGCTGGCGAGCTTGAAGGCTTGAACATTTTAGAAGTCGATCCCGAGATCGAGTCAATGTTAGAGGAAAAAGGATTGCTGTTCTACAGTGAGGCCTATAGGCACGACTATCCTCACTGCTGGAGATGTAAGACGGAGCTGATTTACAGGGCTGCTGACCAGTGGTTTATCGAGAACGAAAAAGTCAAGGAAAGAATGCTTGAAGAAAACGAAGGCGTGGACTGGGTGCCTGAAAACGCTCAGAAGAGATTCCATAACTTTGTTCAGGACAGTCCTGACTGGTGTATTTCTCGGCAGAACTACTGGGGTATTCCTATCCCAATCTGGAGAAACGATGAAACAGGTGAAATACAGGTAATAGGAAGTTTTGAAGAGCTAGAGGAAAAAGTCGGCGAGTTACCAGAAGATTTTGATCCTCATAAGCACGTCGTCGATGAGATGACTTGGGAGGATGAACAAGGCACTTTTAGACGTGTACCTGACATATTTGATGTCTGGTATGACTCAGGTATTGCGCCATTCGCATCGCTGCATTATCCGTTTGAGGAAGAGCCTTTCGAATCACTGTGGCCGATGGACTTCATTACTGAAGGAAGCGACCAGATCAGAGGATGGTTCTACTCATTGATGTTCTGTGGAATACTAGGTTTTGACGAAGCGCCTTACAAGCAAATTCTTTTCCAAGGCTATGTTTTGGATGCTGAGGGAGAAAAAATGAGCAAATCCGTAGGTAACGTAGTAGACCCAGCAGAACAAGTAGAGGAGTATGGAGCCGATCTGCCGCGATTCTATCAGCTGCGGCTGGCACCGCCTTGGGAACAGAAAAATTATGATGAAGAAGAAATCCAGAACGAGATCTATAGGTTCTTCTCAGTGCTTTGGAACACTAAAGAGTTCTACAAAACCTATGAAAAAGATCTTGAAAGGCCTGAAAAACTTGAGGTGGAGGACCAATGGATCCTGTCACGGATAAACTCTATCGCTTCAGAAGCAGAAAGTAAGATGGATAACGGTCATTTCTTTAAGGTCGCTAGAGAGCTTGAAAGGTTCGTGGTCAACGATTTATCTCGATGGTACGTGAAGAAGGTGAGGCCTAGGATCAAGAATGGTGACGAGGCTGCGCTCTGGACATTGAGAGAAACAGTTTATCAGGCGAATCTGTTGATGGCTCCGTTCGCACCTTACATAACAGAGAAAATCTACCAAGACCTTAATGGCAAAAAGCTATCAGTGCACGCGGAAAAGTATCCTGAACCTGACGAAGAGAGAATAGACAAGGCTTTAGAAGAAGGGATGTATATCGCCAGAGAGATAGTAGAGGAATCTATCAAGGTCCGAGACCAAGAAGAGCACAACTTAAGATGGCCTGCACGCAGAATCGTCCTTTCCGTTGAGAAAGAGACTGAAAAACTGCTCTCACAGTTTGAAGATTTGATAAAAGAGATGGCGAACGTCAAAGCGGTAGAGTACGGCGGTGTCGCATCCAACTTGGAGGCAAAACCAGACTACTCTTCACTAGGCCCTAAATTCGGATCCTCAGCGGACCAAGTCGCTGAAAAGATAGAATCACTTACGCACACCCAGATAGATCAACTGCAGTCAATAGGAGAAATAGAGGTCGACGGGTTCGACATAACGGAAGACGATATCGAAATCAGCAGAGAATCACCTGACGGCGTAGGCAACAAGGCCTTTTCAAAAGGAGAATTAGTCCTAGACCTTGAAATGACTCCTGAACTGAAGGAAGAGGCCTTTGCATCCGAGCTTGTGAGAGCAGTACAGCAGAAGCGGAAGGATGAAGGCCTTGAAGTTGAAGATCGTGTTGATTTGTCTCTGGAGCCGAGGTTTGAAGATTTCAAAGAGTTGTTTGAGCAACGGATTACTTTGAACTCTTTGAATTTTGAAAATGAAGGCTTGGAGCTCTCTGGCATGGCAGAGTTTGAAAATGAAAAGACGGAGTTTTCCTTTTCTCGACCTGTAGAATAGAAAAGGTTTGGCCGAG
>LKMX01000048.1 GCA_001564035.1 Nanohaloarchaea archaeon PL-Br10_U2g27 | reverse complement strand
TTCTGGGTTCACGTTTTCGTACATGTATCCTACTTTTTCTGGCATCTCTTCAAGATCTTCGAACTCAGGGCTGACTAGTTCCATAGAAAATATTTTACGCATGGAGCTTTCAATAACTTTTTCCTCACAGGAAACATTGGTTTTTTCGGTAAATTATTAAGCCGGGAAACATAAATGAGTTTTTATGGTTGAATATACTGAAGATAATGTTTTGGAAAGGCCTGTCCCGTATCAAGTTTTGAGAAGTATTCATTTGAGTGACGGCGGAACTTACGCAGCTCAGTTGAATTTGAAGGCAGGCATTGATGAGAATGAGGCCTCCGAAATTATAGCTGTTTTGGAAAAATCCGGTTTTGTTTATAGAGTTGATAATACTGATCCTCAGCTTTATGACGTGAATTATTCTTATTTTGTTGAGGCCTGGTCTAGTCTTTGGGAGGCTGAGACCGGTTTTAGGCCTGATGTGCCTGTGAATTTTGGTACTTTCCTTGAGAACTACTGTAACTCCTATTTAGGCTCTGAAGAGGCTTCTACGATCTCTGAAATGCTTGTCCATGACTTTTTCTTAGGTCTGGGACGGGCTGTTGAGCACCGCGTACCCGCTAATTTTGAGGGCTTGTTCCATGAGCTTTCGGAGGAGTACGATGGTAAAAAACCTGTGTTTAAGCACGTGCAGAACGGTTTTAATTCCGTTGATTAGTTATGGAAAAGGTCTTGGTTGCTGGAGCAGGTTTTGGAGGGATTAGGGCGGCAATCGATCTGCATAGGAAAGGTTTTGATGTCGAGATACTGGATGAAGACCTTAAGCATGTTTATACCCCAGGCCTAATTGATTTGGTTCGAGGCAGGGTGAGTAAAGCTGACTTGATTGTCGATGTGGAGGATCTTTTTTCAGGCACTAGTATTCGGACGTTTGAGGCAGAGATAACAGGTTTCAGGCCTCAGGAAGATGTAGTAGAGGTTGGAGACGACGAGTTTGAGTATGATTATCTTGTACTGGCTTTAGGAAGTTCACCGCGAATAGATGTAGGTAACAACGATGTCTTGGTTCCTTACAGCATTGATGAAGCGTTTAAACTCGCTAACTTTGACGGTTCCGTGGCTGTAATTGGTGGGGGTTATACAGGAGTTGAGTATGCTGCTGAGCTTGAGGCAAAAGGTTTAGAGGTTCACATATTTGATTTGGAGACTAGGCCTCTACAGGACTTCTCTGAGGATATTTCTGTGAAGGTTTTAGACTACCTGAATGAGTATGGTATAGGGTTTTCTGGAGGTAAAGAGGCGGAGGTGACCGAGGACGGTTCTGTATCTTTTGAAGGCGTTACTAAAAATTTTGATAGGGTGATTTGGTGTGGAGGCGTACAGCCAGTTGAGGTGGTACGAGAGTCTTTCGGCAATAAAGGCCTTGAGGTCAATAGAGGCCTATGTTCTGTAGAATACGATAATATTTTCGGCATAGGGGCGTGTAATGATTTTAAACCTGTTTCTGCGCATCGATCTTTAGAAGAGGCAGAGCTGGTTGCAGAGAATATTTCTAGAGAAGGATTTAAGGAGTTGAAGATGCTTGGAGAGGCAGAACCTTTTTTCATGATTTCTCTGGGCCGTACAGGCATGTTTGTCAAAGGGGATCAGGCCTACCGAAATTTTTTGTTTAGGTACGGCAAGGATTTGATACGTAAGGCCTACATGCTGAATTTGCGTAAAGAGAAGTTTTTATTGGAAAACTTAGTGTAGTGTTCCCTCTCTTTTGTCGACGTCGTAGGCAAAAAGCGCGTAACCTACTTTTTCCGGCGTGTAACCTGTTTTTTCTGAGATCTTTCGGATAGGTTGGATCATTTTTACGTAGTGTTCGGGGCCGAAACTTTCTCTCCTGCCTTCAACATAGTTAAGTCTTTCAAGTGATGCCCATACCCGTGTGTCGACGACAGCGTGTCTGTCAGGGTTTTTGACCGTCAGAATTACTGATGCTGTGGGTGCTTTGAAGCCTTTGAGCGCTGTGAGAAGCGCTATCTGTGAGAAGTCTCCTTCAACTTTGTCTAGGTTTGATGTTACTTCTCTACATCTTTTCTCCGGATTTCTTTTCACGTGGTGTGCGCTGCGCGTTGAGGATTCGTAAGCCAGTTCGTAGAGCTCTTTCTGCCCTAAAAATCCTTTTTCAGCGTATTCAATCCTGTATTTTTCTAGAAAGCTCGGTAGCAGGCCTTGAGTCTGAGAATAGAATTCAAGGTAGTTCTGAATCAGATCTTTTAATTGGGATGTCACGTCGTATTTTTTGATAATGAAGTTATTTGAAGTTTTAGCCGGTGAGCATTTGCTTGCTTCTTTCTGCGAAGGCCTTTCTGTTGTGGAAAAAGTAGACGAAAGCTGCTGTGGCTAAAACTATGAATGCTGCTGTGGATAGCTTGCCGATCAGTAACGCGGCTGATACAAAATCGTCTCTGAGATACCAGCCTATCATTCCTAGAGATAGATTTCTGGGAATCATTCCTATGAAGCTCCAGACACCATAGGTCTTCCAGTCTATCCTGAAGAAGCCTGCAGAAGCTGATATGACGGATAATGGGATCAGAGGAACTGCTCTGAACAGCGCCAGATACAAATGTTCTCTTCCTGATGTGAAGTGGGTCTCGAAAGCCTTAATTTGAGGCCACGAAACACGGAAATACTTACCTATTCTCTCTAAAACAGGTTTACCCCCGTAAAAACCGATGCTGTAGAGAAGATAAGAGCTTAAAACCGATGCAGCAGAACCTACAACCGCAATAAACAGGAAAACCATTATGAAGGCCTGTAACGGCTCATTTGCAGGGATAAGCACGAATCCTGCGGCCATAGGTGCTACAGCGGAAGGGACAGGTATGAATTCTTCTAGGAACATCCACATTACTACTGCTAAAGGCCCGTAGACCTCAATATTCTCTACCATATGTTCGATCAAATCTGTTCACCTATTTCCTCAACGTTTTCGATGAAGGCCTGTAAAAATACTTGAAGTTCTTGCCAAAGCATTTGGAGTTCTTTCACTGTTTCTTCCATCATGGTTTCATGTTCAAAGTTGTCTCTTTCAGGTACTTCAACTTTTTCAATCTCTAACCGGTCTGTCTCGTTTGCCGGTGATGCCGCCTGGACTTCAAACTCATGACTGTTGATTCTGTCCAGACAGTCTTCGAATTCTTCACGGCTGTCTCGTTCGCAAGGCCTTAAGTCGAGGTGTTCTTCGTATAGGCTCCATTTTTCTTCATTCGTTTGTATTTCTTCTCCTGGTTCTACTTTGCTGTATATCTCGTTTATCTCTCCGCCTTCTTTAACGTATTTTTTGATTATTAGCTCTGAGTATGCGTATCCGAAGTCTCTGTTTCCATCCGTTGGAGACCAGTGTTTCATAGGGTTGTCGTCTGACTGGTAATATTCCCACAACTCGTCTCTATCTCCTCTGGAGGGTAATGTGTATATGTAGCCGTTGTCTTGGAAGCTTACTTCTTCTCCGAACAGGTCTGCTGTCCTGTTATGGCCTTGGAGACTTACTCTTGTCAAGTCTTCCGCGTGAGTTGCAACACCTTCATCAAACCATGCACTGTCCGTCCTATCCCAGTCCAAGAGTTCATGGTTCAAACCATGTACTGTTTCATGGACTACGACAGGCTTCACTTCATCAGAATCCTTAACTTTTATCAGGCCTCCTCCGTACTCTCCAGCACTCCATTCTGAGACCTCAGTTCTGTAGTCTGAACTCGAATAGAATACTATAGGAAATCGTTCGTAACTCTGCTGGTGGCCGACAGTACCTAGAGCTATTTCATAGGCCTTATCCATGTCAATCCCAGGATTTTGGCCGAAAGATTCGAAGTAGTCTGTGCTGTTGCCGGATCCAGTATTTAATCTTATTGATGCTGGTCCGTCTCCAGAGAAGCGCATATCGTCAGTGTAAGACGTTTCGAATCCTGGTGCAGCCCATCCGGATATTAGGTCGTCGCTTTCAACTATCCCTGTGGTTTTTTGGTCTTCAACGCCGGAAAATGATATGTCAAATGTTGCAAGGCCTTCTACTACTTCTTCTGACGAATCTCTTATGGTGTATTGGAGTTCTACGTATTCTTCGTCTCTTGGAGGCCCAGAGTTAGTTGATGCGCGAACCACGTTATTCTCCACGCTGTAGTCTTCTATCTCTCCAATCGAGTCCTCTATCCGTTCAATTTCAGAGTTGTCCGGTAAGGTGTACTGCATGTTCCATAAGTTCAAAGGGCATTCTGTATCACATTCAAGTTGCATGGTAGTATTTACTCTCAGATTATCTTCGTCATGCTCGATCTCATGAGTTGCATCAGCATGCCCTAGGGAAGCCATTAAACCGGTTAAAATCAGAACCATAAGGATTTTGTGAGAATTTTTACACTTCATGTATCTTGGTTGTGTTCAATGAATAAAAGAGATACTTGTCAATTTCTGTACATGAGCATACTTTCTGACAAACATTTGCTCAAGCTTGTTGAAGATGAAAAACTTGTATACACCGAGAAAGGCCCTGAATTCAACCCCGATCTGCAGATAGGTCCATCATCAATCGATTTAAGACTCGGATACGAGTTCGGATTCCTTGAAACACGTAAATTAAAGGCTATTGACACCAAAAACATGGATTCTTTTACGGAACTACAGAGAAAAATGACCAGGACTGCAGAAGAAGGCGTAGTAATCCATCCTGGAGAATTCGTGATCGGTACCACGCTTGAAACTGTTAAAATACCTTCTGATAAAGTAGCAAGAATAGAAGGCCGATCCTCTTACGCGCGGTTAGGCCTGATACCGCACGCTGCAGGAGGATTCGTGGATGCAGGTTTCGAAGGCCAGATAACCTTAGAGATACAGAACCTTGGAAACGTTCCGATAACCATATATCCTGAGGACAGGATCTGTCAAATGGCTGTAGAAAACATGACGTCTAAAGCAGATAGGCCTTACGGGGAAAAGACTGATGCAAAGTATATGGGTCAGCGTGGAGCCACAGAGGCTAGATTAGAGAAAGAAAAACGATGATAGAATGATAGACTCTCACTGCCACCTCCACTTCGAAAACTTTGAAGAAACGCGTAGAGACGTTATTAGAGAAATCGAAAACCGGATGGATTTAGCAGTATTAGCTGGATGCAGCCCAGAAGATAACATTACGGCGTTAAAGGTAGCGGAAACTTCAGAGAGTTTAGGCCTATGTATGGGGCTTCATCCCTGCAGCACCGATAAGTTTTCGGAAATCGGAAAAGTAAAGCAACAGATAAAAGAAAATGATATTTTAGCGGTCGGAGAGATAGGTCTAGACCACTACCACATAAAAGATCACGACATCCGAGATAAGCAAGAAGAAGT
>LKMX01000010.1 GCA_001564035.1 Nanohaloarchaea archaeon PL-Br10_U2g27 | reverse complement strand
GTCTTGAAAAGGTTCTTAGCGATCTTGATTACAGTCTAGATTTTGTTTCAGGACCTATTACTGATACAGATGTGGGAAAGGATACTATTGAGGACTATGTTGGTGTGCCGGCGTTGAACGCGTTTAGCGATAGTGATCTTGAGAAGGCCTCTAAAATGATTTCGGATAAGTTTCAACGTTTTGAGGCTTGAGATGCTATAAATTTCATTATTTCGTCGGACATGTTGATGCCGAGTACTTCTCCGACGCCTTCTACTCCTGGCGATGCGTTAACTTCTCCTATGTAGAATTCTCCGTTTTCTGCTTCTAAAATATCTATCCCTGCTATGTCTAGGCCGCAGAGTCTCGCTGCTTTTATTGAGGCCTCCAGCATTTCTTCTGTCGGTTCTACTTCTTCTCTTTGACCTCCCGTTGATATATTGGATCTGAACTCTTCTTCTCCAACTCTTTTGTAAGAGTAAGTTTGCTCGCCTACTACTATTACTCTGATGTCTTCACCAGGATTTTCTATGTATTCTTGTAGGCATATCTCTTGTTCGAACAGTGTCAACGTATCTGTTATAGGAGCGATATCGTTCTGCGTTGAGGCCTTCATAACTCCTTTTCCCCCGTATCCCGATATTATTTTTATTACCGCAGGGTATCCTATCTCCTCTGCTGCTTTGATAGTTTGATCGGTGGATAATGTGTATGCGGACTCTGGTACGGGGAGGCCTGCTTCGTGCAGTACTTTTATCATGTGGAATTTGTTGGATGCTATAGGTAGAGAATCTGAGTCCATCTGAGTGTAGACGTCATTGTCTGTAAGGATTTCGGCGTAGTGCTCCGCGTTCATCATGTCTGCGCCTAGAAGCCTTAAGTATACTGCATCGAGTTCGCACAAGTCTATATCCCGGTATTTGAGTTTTGTACCTTCGTCGGTTGTGACCGTTCTTATTCCTTCTAGAGGCACACCTATTACATTTTCAAAATATTCTTTACCTGCTTCTATAAAGTGGTGGTGCTGGGATGATTTTTCTCCGTAGACTACTGCGCATTTCATGTTCATGCCCTCTCTCCGTGAAGTGTTTCAGTTCTGATTTTTCAGCACCTCTACGATTCTCCCGTACACGTTTTTTCCGCTGTGCTTCTCAAACATTTCCAGCTCAGGCCTTACGTCCATATCCATTACTTTTTCTCCTTTCAAACTTACTCTACAGATGTTTGTGCCCACGGCTTTAGCCGCATTATCGACTACTTCTTTCTGTGTATCAGATAGGCTGTGGTATTTTCTGCCAGAACCATCCTGCCAAATTTCGTCTTCGAGCTTAAGCGATATCTTCTCACCGTCAATGTATAAGACGTCGAAAAACTGGCCTTCAGGAATTTCCTGGATCAAAGCAAAATTCTCTTCAGGATCCATGTCTTCCAAGGCCTCAAGCTCTTCAAAACCGTCAACTTTTCTAACACTCTCGAGCTTAAGCCCTGAATATTTTTTAACTATTAGAGGAGGCTCTAAGTCATTTTCTAATCCTGTTAGGCCTCTTTTAGTGGCGACTGCCGACTGATTAGGTGTGGGAACATTTTTTTCTTCCAGCACCTTTATCATGTAGGGCTTCTTCATCAAGATGAATATTGATGATGGGTTGAGGTTCGCTGAGGCCTGTGTTTGGGTAATTGTTTCTGCTAAGACTCTTGTGTAGTTGAATGCTTCAGGCCTTGGATTGATGTATAGAGTGTGTTCAGAGCCTATTTCTTGGTCTCCTGCATATATTTTCGGTTTTTTGCCGGATCTGATTCTGATGTCTGCCAGAGATTTTTTCTCTAGGTCATCGAAGTGTTTTCTAAAGTTTTCTGTTTCTGTCTCAAAGTTATTTGCTATTATCAGTGTTTTCCCCATTTTTTCCTCCTCCCTTATCTGTTTCAGGTTTCCATATCCTGTTGACTTTCTCTTCTTTGTTCCATTTTTCTATGTAGCTGTTTACTGGCTCTGGTAACGCGGTTTTTAGGAGTCTGCCTTGTCTCATTATTTTTTTCAGTCTAAGCTCCATGTTTTTGCTGATTTGATCGTAAAAGTTTGAATCAGAGTATATTAGGCCGTTTTCTATTCGCCAATAAGCTGTTGTGCCTTCTGGCGCTAGGACGACATATCCTCGCTCTCTTCCTTCGAACTCTGACATTGCTTCTCTCATCTCTGAATCATCTGCATAGTAAACTCCTCCGGACACTGTCTCGACGCTAGGATCTACTATCAGCAGTTCATCCCCTTCCACTCCAACACAGAGGCTGTAGTGTGCTTTTTCAGAACCTGGGAATAGTACTGGTTTCGCAAAGTTCGGAATGATTAGTGCTCCGTTATCGAACCAGGTTTTCAGCTCGTCCGATAGTTTGCCTATTTTATTGTAATCGACGTAAGCGCCTTTGACTTCTTCATCGGTTAATTCTTCAACTGCTTGTATTAAGTCATCAGGCATTGTTCCTTTGCCAACTTCGCTTCCTGCGATGTTTCCTATTTCTTTCTGGTTGTGAGCAAAACCAAATATGTTTAGAGCCATTTCTGCCGATGCAGGCCCGCAGTAAGAAGGATCTTGGGCTGTAAAGTATTTTTTCATGTCCTCAAGTGTTTTTATATCGCTTCTTGTTCTCTTGAACTTGACGTTAGAGTCCATCACCTGGCTGTTTGAGGCCACCATCGTGTAACCATCATTTGTGTCTATTGTTGTGCTGAACAGTGATACATCGATAAGCTCTCCTCTCTCTCCGTCAAGATAAATTTTTTCATTAGCTTTTACAGATCTAGAATTTTTCAGGTATAGGCCTGCGGCAAAGTTCTTGAACAAGTCTTTAAAGCCGTAAAATACCAGTGCTGCTATCAAAAGAGTTAACGCCCATGTAGCCGCAGTGACTATTTCTTGTATTGTGCTTTCTGCTAGATTAGCTTGTACTAGTACGAACTGGAGGAGTAGAAGATATAGGAAAATCTTGAATACTGTTTCCGAAACCTTGGATATTTCTCTAGTTATGCCTGCTCTTCTTAGGTGTATACTGAAGCCTAGAGTGCCGAAGAACTCGAAAATGAACTTGACAAATATATTTACGCCTATTATTCCAAGTATAGCGACTAGAATGACGGAGATGATGTTTGGCAATGCTGTTAACGATGCCGAATAGAGTTCTCTAGTTATTTCTGCATTTAGGTAGAACAGTGCTAAGCCTATTACCACTATATCTAGCATATAAACCGCGTAAGTTACTTTTTCTCTCTGTTCCTCGGCTCTCTTTTTGTTCACTTGTTCTCCCCGGCCTATAAGTGTTTTGAGCGCTATTTTCCTGAATGTTCTGACTAGCATGTGGCCGAAAACCAGGATAAATGCTGTTATTATGAGTCTAACGGCTAAGCTATCAGATACTGCAAAGTTTACTATTTGAGAGAGAATTTCGGACATCGGGTGTTTATACACCTTCTAACAATTTAGTCGGCTCGAGGTTTTATAAACCTTTGATTTTTCCATGACCGATTAAACGCCATCTAGAGTCAATTTGACGGCTTATAGCAACCCTATCCCCTATTTCAGCGCATACAGGCATTTTTAGGTCTAGCTGGACGTCTTTACCGGCCTGAGTCACTATTCCTGCTGACTTAGTGGTTCCGACGTTGACCATTAAGGCCTCGTGTTCTTTGATGTTTTCGATACCGACTTCTGATCCTGAACCTATAAGCGAGTCCATCAGGTTGACTTCTAGCTCCATTGTGCCAGTTATTTCCGGTAAATCATCTTTTAAGCCGAGTACGTTCCCTGCTAGGCCGTCAGATTTTACTAGAGACGGGTCTAGTTCTGTTTCTATTCCGAGTAGGCCTCCTGGTTGTGCTTCTTCTACAGGAGAGTTTCCCTGTATTATGTTTGTTATTTTTGTGGTGACTGTGCTCCATTTTTTGCCGTCTTTTCTTATGCCCGGTTTGAGTTCGATTTCGTCGCCTTTGCTTAGTTTTCCTTTCACTAAGCTTCCTCCTAGTACTCCTCCGCTTAGCTCTTCTGGGCCTTGACCCGGTTTGTTTGTATCAAATGACCTAGCTACCAGCATCTTTGGTTTTGCATCTTCGTCTCTTTCAGGTGTCGGTATTTCTTGGTCAATCGTTTCTAGTAGTAGATCTATGTTTATACCGTGTTGTGCAGATATTGGCACTACCGGAGCATTCTCAGCTACTGTGCCTTCAACGAAGCCTTTGATCTGTTCATAATTCTTTTTGGCCTCCTCTTCGTCAACCAAATCAATTTTGTTCTGCACAATCACAATGTTTTCAATACCTGCAATGTCTAGGACTGCAAGGTGTTCGTGTGTCTGAGGTTGCGGACAGTCTTCGTTTGCCGCCACCATAAGCAGCGCACCATCCATTATTGCTGAACCAGAGAGAACGTTGGCCATCAGCGTTTCGTGGCCCGGCGCATCCACAAGAGAAACAGTTCTTTTTACTTCCCCGTTGCCATCAACGTTTAGGCCTTCGCTGTCTTCGTAGTATGTTACGTCTGCGTAACCCAGTCTTATTGTGATTCCTTTTCTCAGTTCTTCACTGTGTCTATCTGTCCACTGCCCTGAAAGGGCTTGTGTCAAAGTTGTTTTTCCGTGGTCTACGTGACCTACAAGGCCTATGTTGACTTCAGGTACTTTGCTCATTCTTCGTCCTCGTTACCGAGAAGTTCCTCTACAGGTTTGGATCCTTCTTCTACTACACGAGTGTTTAACTGTTGTATTTCTGTGCTTACAGTGTTTCCGCGGACGGACTTTCTTCTTTTGACTCCTTTTTCTTCAGGCCTGATTCCTGAACCTCCTTCTATCAGAACTCTTTTTCTTTCAGAGCCTTCAATACTTTTTCTCATTGGGAAGCCTGATTTGTCGCTTCCTCCAGTTATTTTTAGTTTGTAGCCTTCTAGGCCCATGAAGTCTGCTTCGAATGTGTCTCCAATTTTTTTGCCTACGAAGTTTTCCGGTTCTGCTTCTGTTTGATAAATTTGTCCGTCTGAAGTTCCGATGTTAATCTGCATTGTAATTTTTTCACCTTTTGCTCAGTTTTACCCGAACGATTAACAGTTGATTCTAAACTTTTTTAACAACATTAACATATCACTGCATATTATATTCTACGTTCTATCAGAGAAGGTTATGAGAGCAAAGGTAGTTGCCTCGATAGTCGGGAAATTTCTCAAAGTGTTCTCACTGATCATAGCTGTCCCGATCCCTATAGGCCTCTACTACGGAGAAAGCTTCACAGTCCTCCAAGGATTCTTATCCGCATCAATCACATGCTTCCTGTTAGGCCTAATATTGGTAAGGACAGGCCAGTATAGAGAGCCCAGTGTTTCAGAGGCCTTAGGATCAACTATTGTTGGCTGGCTGCTCGCGATCCTGCTTAGCTCAATCCCTTTAATGGTCGAGCTCGACTTTACTAACGCAGTTTTTGAGTCCACTGCAGGCCTAACCACTACAGGCATCTCCATGGTGCTAGCGCCCGAACAGCTGCCGCAGTCCCTGCTTTTCTGGAGATCTCTTATTCAGTGGGTCGGAGGCCTTGGAGTGCTGACATTCTTTATCGCAGTTATCCGAGAGTCTGGCGGAATCTCAAGAAAGCTTTTCTCTGCAGAAACGCATAAAACTGATCCCGGCAGCATTAGGCCTTCTCTGAAGAAGTCGATAGTTGAGCTATGGAAAGTATATATTTTCATCACAGTTTTTATGTCCGCAGTTTATTTTGCGTTGGGTATGCCGGTTTTTGATTCGGTAGTTCACTCTTTTTCAGGAATCTCGACTGGAGGCTACTCGACTAATGCAGACAGTTTCGCAAGCTACGGTATGGATATCCAGCTTGTTACAGTTGTTTTAATGCTCTTAGGAGGAATGAACTTTGTAATTATCCACAAACTTTTGAGCAGAGACCGTTCGGCGTTTAAAAACTCGGAACTCAGACTTTATCTCAAGATATTTGCTGCATTCGCATTATTAATCACCTTAGATCTGGCCCGGGACGGCTTCGCCTTTCAGAATTTAGTGGACGGAATATTCCAGTCCGCAGCCCTTATCTCCTCAACGGGCCACAGCACAATGAGCTTAATGACTCTTTCCACAGTTCTCCAAATGTTGGTTATCGGCGTCATGTTTGTAGGAGGTTCGCTAGGTTCAACAGGCGGAGGCGTAAAAATTTTCAGACTCAAAACAATGATAGAACTGTCGAAAACCCGTTTAAGAGCTTATTCTCTGCCCGACACTGCAATAAACGAAGTAAAAATAGATGGAGAAATACTTGACAACTCAACAATTCGAACAGTCTCAGTTCTCTTCTTCATATGGGTAGTTATAGTGTTCACCTCTGCTGCATCCATAGTAGCGATAGAAGACGTAGAAATGTCAGAGGCCTTGTCCAGCACAGTATCGGCATCCGGCAACATGGGCCCGGTGCTGATGGAAGATGATGAAGTGGTAGGCCTCCACCACTCTACTAAACTGATTCTAATGTTCTTGATGCTTGCAGGCCGTCTGGAAATGCTGCCGTTGCTGGCAATCTTTAATAGGCGGTTTCTCGCACGTTAACCTATGTACATAGTAATAGCTGGGATCAACATACTGTCCAAAAGACTCGTGGAAAGACTTGAAGCACGGCATGACGTCGTTGTGATAGAACAGGATGAAGACAAATGCAAAAGACTCTACTCTTCTTCAGGCGCCACCGTAATTAACAAATCGCCTTCAACAATCTCGGCATTAGAAGACGCAGGCATCACCGATGCAGACGTTCTTATCTCCACAATGAAAAAAGACAATGAAAACATGGTCGTATGCTCGCTAGCCAAAAAATATGGCGTACCAAAAGTAATTTCACGAATGGAAGACGACGAATACTTCGATGCCTTCGAAATAATCGATGCACAGACCATAGGCCACACAGACCTCTTGCTATCAGAATTTTTATCAGCAGTGGAACACCCATACCTAGTAAAACTCGCTAACCTATCCGAAGACCGCGAAATACTCAAGGCCTCAGTCCGGAAAGACTCTCACCTAGTGGAATCAACAGTAGACCGAGTAAAAAGAAACGACAGCTTCCCTGACAGCTTCATGATCACCACCGTGCTAAAACCCGGAGAAACACTGGACGCAGAAAAAGACCCTATACTAGAAGAAGGAGATGAACTAATCCTTGTAGGCCCCTCAGAAGATAAAGAAATACTCGACCAATTCTTCCAAAAACAGTAAGCGTAAAGAAAACAAAGGCCTCAAAAAATTTTCATGACTGCAATAGTCTGGATCCGGAGAAGCCTACGACAACATGACAATACCGCAATAGTAGAGGCCTCCAAAGAAAACGACGAAGTAATTCCCTTTTACGTTGTTGATGACGATTATTTTGAGAACGCTGATCTAGGCTATCCAAGAGTAAAGTTTTGGCACGAAGCACTGCAAAACTTAAGGCAAGAGCTGCAGGAAGACGGTAAAGACCTTGTGATTCGGAAAGGAAGGCCAATAGAAGAGCTTGAAAAAATAATTGAAGAAACAGGCGCTGAAAAACTTTACTTCAACCGCGATTATTCTTCCTACGCAAGAAAAAGAGATGAAAAAGCCAAAGGCCTAGATGTAGACGTAAAAAGCTTCAAAGATCTAGTAATGTTTGAGAAAGAAGAGATTCTAAGCAACTCAGGTAATCCTTACCAAACCTATACCTACTACGCCAAAAAATGGTTCAAAAAAGACAAGAGAAGGCCTCAGAAACCAGAAAACTACACTGTACCGGATATCGCGAATGATGAAATCTCTTCTCTAGAAGAGTTAGGTTTCGAGAGGCCTGAAGACTTTGAATGGATCTGGAATCCTTCAAGTAAAGGCGGAACGAAGAGAATGGAGGAATTCAAGAAAAAGATTTTGAATTATGACAAGGACAGAGATTACGCTTGGAAAAACTCAACAAGCAAGCTGTCACCCCACTTGAAATTTGGAACCGTGAGTATTAGAGAAGTTTTCTGGGAAGCCGAAAGAATTAAGGCACGGAACCCTGATTCGGAAGGAGTAAAGACTTGGCAAGAAGAACTGGCTTGGCGCGATTTCTACTTCCAAATGATGTACAACTATCCCGAATCCGAGGAAAAGGCCTTACAGGACCAGTTTAGAAAGATTGAATGGAGATCCAAAGAAGAAGCAAAAGAAGACTGGAAAGCCTGGAAAAACGGGGAAACCGGTTTTCCCTTTGTGGATGCAGGTATGCGACAGTTAAAGAAGACAGGCTGGATGCATAACCGATTGCGCATGGTTGTTACAAGTTTCGCATGCAAAGACCTCTGGCTCGACTGGAAAGAAGTCCACCAATACTTTTCAGAACAGTTCGTCGATGCAGAGAAGGCCTCGATGATCGGAGGAATACAGTGGGCCTACAGCATTGGTACCGATGCCCAGCCATACTTCCGAGTATTCAACCCTTGGACGCAAGGTGAAAAATACGATCCAAACGGCGAATACATCAAAAAATGGGTTCCAGAACTCGAAAAAGTACCTCAAAACTACATTCACAAACCATACAAGATGAACAAGCTCGCGCAACAACAATCAAACTGCACAATCGGAGAAGACTACCCAAAGCCCATAATTGACCACGACAAACAACGCAAAAAATCAGTGGAAAAGTTCGAAAAAGCCCGAGAATAGAATTTACTTAAATGTCCACCAAGAACTACATAGTAGTGATACAAAATTAGACTTAAGGCCTTAATACTCACAGTTTTTACGATCACACTAATATCAACGGGTGCCGCACTTGATTTTGACGAAGATTTAGAGGATGAAAGCCCTTACTCTAACAGCGCAGACGGCGAAATAGATCTTGTTGTTTCTGTTGATAGCGAAGATGTTGAAGAAGTAAATTTCAGTTTTTCTGATGCAGGCGAAGATGATTTTGAGGAGATAGGCCTTGAAGAAGTAGAAGATGAAGCTGAAGCTGTTTATGAGGACTGGGAGCTTGATGATGCGGGAAGCGGAGAATACGATATCAGAGCAGTAGGTTACGATGACGACGATGACGCGGTTGAGGATGCGAATGATACTGTTGAAATCAGAGTTGATAACAGTTCTCCTGACCTAGAAGATAATAGTCCTGAGGGTTGGATCGATGACGAATTTCCTGAAGTTGTAGCCGATTTTGAGGATGATCGTTCAGGCCTTGAACGTGTTTCTATTGAGGTTGATGGAGAGTCGGACTGGAATGTGACTGAAGACGATCTTGAAGGCTCTAGTTCGGAAGAACTTACTTTTGATTTTGATGACAAAGATGAAGAGCTGAGTGATGGAGGTTATACTGTTGAGTGGGAGGCCTTAGATCTTGCTGGTAACTCTGATTCGGGTTCTTGGAGTTTTGATATTGATACTGTTACGCCCGATCCTGATGGTTACGAGCTGGATCCTGATGAGGGGCTTCACGAGGCCGAGTTAGGAGAAGATTTCGATATTGAGATTGAGGTAGAGCCTGGAGAAGATCACGAGTCTGAAGTTGAGGCCTTGTGCTTTGTTGATGGAAGTGAAGAGGATAGTGACGGCACGAAAGAGTTTGAGGAAGGTGAGGAAGTTGAGTTTGAGTGCAGTATTCCTGATGATTACATGGATCAGTCTGTAGAGTTTGAGTTCGAGCTCGTTGATGAAGCAGGTAATGACTGGAGTTCTGATTTTTATGAGTACGATTTGGATGCTAGCGCTCCTAATATCGAGTTTTTCGATACCTTGGTTGATCTATCGGTTTTCAACGACGATTTTGACGTAGAATATGCTGCTGACGATGTTTCAGGAGTAGAAACTGTTGAATACTACTTTGATGACGATGTGGAAGAAGGCGATGGTACCTCTGTTTCAGACGGAGAGTTCTCAGTGGATACTTCAGGCCTCGATTCAGGGAACAACACTGTTTATTTGAGAGCGGAGGATGAGTTCGGTCGCTGGAGCAGTTCTAGTTCGCTGGATTTCGATTTCAGGCCTGATGAGTCTCCTGAATTAACAGTTGACTTGATTGAAGAATTAGAGTTAGAGGCCGGTGATTCTGAGAGCTTGGAGATCGATGTTGAGAACAGTGGCGATGTCTACGTTCCTGAAGGCGAAGTTGATGTTTCTTCCGGTTTTTTCAGCGGTTCAGAAGATTACGTTGAGATGTTGCCCGGAGACAGTTTTGACACGTCTTTCGAATTAGAGGCCTCTGAAGACGATATAGGCGAGCACGAGTTGGATGTTTCTTTAACTACTGCAGAATATTCGGAGACAGTTGATGTCGTAGTTAATCCTGATGATGAGGGTCAAGAGGATATTGAGAGCCAGTTAAACAGTTATTTTGAAGAATATGAAGCTCTTAACGATGATTTTGAGCGGCTTGAGAACGAAGGACTTTCTGAGGAGCGGAGTGATAGACTTGGTTCCGATATTTCTTCTTTTGAAGATTCTTTGAATGAAGTAGACGAATCAACTGAAAATGGTGATTACTTTGAGGCCTATAGTTTAGTTGATGATTTGAGCGGCGAGATGCAGCAGGCCCAAGATACTCTTGAAGAGGTTGAGGAAGAGCACCAAGTCACAGTTAGGAATAGGAGAGTAGTAATGGTTGTTTTAGGGCTTTTCGCAGTTCTGGTCTCCAGTCTGTTGTACGTTTTCTACAGCGAGGAGTATGAGTTAAGCGTTCCTGATGTCAACGAGTTAATACCTGATTCAGGTTCTGAGGCTGAGAGCGGAGACAGTGATTCGGAAGGCCTTGTTGAAAAGTTGAAGTCTCGTATAGAAGAGCTTAAAGATTCTGACGAGGAGAGCGAAGGCCCTGATTATGAGTTCAAGTAAAGTTTAGAGTTTTTCAGTGTTCTTGAACTGTTCTTTCATCAGGCCTTTTGCCCTTACTGTTTCTAGGACTTGTCGGTATTCTTCGATGTAGGAGTGGTTTCTGGCTGCTTTGGACGCGGCTTCTTCCATTATCAGCATTACTTGTGGATCGTCTCTCATGCGTCTTAGGATTTTTCTGCTGGCGCGTTTTTTGTTTAGGTACTGGCTTACTGCTGGCTGTGTTAACCCCATTTTCTCCGCTATCTCTTTCTGCTTCAAGCCGTAGTCTTCTGCAAGTTCTTCTGCCATAAGACTTCTGACTGCTGGAAGAAATTCGTCGCTGATTACTTCTGATTCAAAATCCATAATTTAGATAACGCTGTTATAATTTTTATATTAGGCCTGAAAATTTCTGTTACGTAGGAAAAAATAAGGTGAAGATAAAAAGGAAAATTTGGTAGCGCGGGTTAAGAACAGAGAGAATTTTACAGGTCTGTCTGTTCTACTTCTCTTGATAGTTTTTCTACATCTGCGCTTAAGGCCTCTAGTTTTCTGGAAACTCTTTCTTTTTCTTTGAGGATGTTCTCTACTTTTTCGTATTTTCTTGCTGCGTGGTCTAAGTGGTGTTTTTCCACGTATGCTGCTTCTGTTTCCATCATATTCTCTACTATTTCTTCTGCTATCTGTCCTAGAAGCAGGTTCAGTCCATAGTAAACATTTGAACGAACGTACTGGCCTTCGCTTGCTTGTTCTCTCACCATTCTCTTTATCCGTGCGTGTGTGAACGGGAGTTCTGCTACTTCTACGTCTTCTGGTACTTCAACCATGTTATCACGTAAAAAATTCGGGTTACAGACTTTTAATGCTTGCTGGTGTCGAAAGTTATAAAGCGAGGCCTTTCTGTAAACGTGTTATGATAGAAGTCGGTGTTTTAAACGCTTATCTTGATGTGGCCGTGAAGTTGCTAGCCTTAGTACTTGGAGGTTACTTGTTGCTGCTTCTGAAAAACTTGAACAGTTTTGTGGAGTCCGCGGAAAGGTCTGTGGAATCCGTTGAGCATACGGCCGAAACCGTTGAAAAGACTTTAAACTGGTCGAAGATGCTTCCATTTACAGGTGGAGATAAATGAATAAGCTTTTGGATGCTGCTAAGTCGAGTAAAGGAAGCAACGATAGCAGTGAGCGGTATAGAGAGCTTAAAAAGAAGGAGGCCGGCACTTCAGATAAGGATCCTGCAAAGGAGCGGTATGAGGAGTTAAAGGAAAAGGCGAAAGAAGAGTATTTGCGCAAGGAAAAAGAGAAAGAGGAGAGGAAGGCCTCTGAAGATGAGGAAGAAGATTCTGAAAAGTTTGTGACATATTAAATGGCGCTTCAAGAAGTTCCAAAGACCACAAAGTATCTCTCACTAGTTATGCTGGTTGCATGGATAGGCCAGTCAATGGTCTGGAACTTTCTACCTATCTATTTCGAGCAGCATATTGAAAGCGTATTCCTGATAGGTTTTCTTGTTTCACTCCCTCCTCTCGTAACTATTCTCATGGACATTCCAGTAAGCAATTATGTTCAGAGAGTGGGAGAAAAGTTCGTGTTTTTCGGAGGCCTAATTTTCAACGTGTTACCGGCAGTCGCCTATTTAGGTGTGGCGCCGATTTTCCTAGTTACCGGCAAACTGTTTGAAGGGATCACGAAAAGCCTTATATGGAATAGTGGATGGAGTCTTGCTCTTAAGACCTCTGAAGAGGAGAGTGAAGGAGAATCCATTTCAGTTTTTCTGCTAGGCGTTAATCTAGCAGCAGTTGTAGGGCCTGTAGTCGGCGGATATCTACTCATGTCATACGGTTTCCAGCTCCCATTCATACTATGGATTCTGACATCTTCGCTCGCAATACTAGTATATTTCGCCTATATAGGATACAGGCCTAAGTCAGACGCAGTAAATAATTTCGAGAAGCTTTTCAGGAAGAAAACCTACTTCGATGATTTTCACCATTTGAAAGCAAACTGGGACCAGATAAGGCCTGTTTACACGTTAATTTTTCTGCACTCAATAATATTTTCTTTTTACTGGCTTGCAGTGCCTCTGGCATTGGACGAGGTTGGCGCATCATTCATTGAAATGGGTTTCATATTTGGTCTTGCAGCATTACCGTCAGCTTTCCAGATATTTTTCGGAGAGTTCGCTGATAGAGTAGGACAGCATAAGTCATTGATAATATTCTCTTCCATGCTGACACCAATACTCATTGCCATGTATTTTTCTCAAAGCGTTTTGACACTTGGAATACTTTTCTTTTTCGCCGCAGCACTTACAAACGGTATGAGCCCGCCGATCCATACCATGCTAGACTTGAGAGCGCCCGAAGACGTAGAAAGTGAACTAGTAGGATTTATGGAGTTTTTCAAACACATCGGACAGTTCACAGGACCGTTAGCCGCTGGCACCATAGCATCGCTGACAAGCCTATCAGTGTCTTTCGCTGCAGCCGGAATAGTGTCAGGCCTGATACTCCTTTACTCAGTCAGACTCTACAAGTTAGAAAGCCTGCCAAAGTCGTAAACCCCTCCCTCGCGGGAAACCGCTATCGCAGTCATACTATTCAACTCAAAATTATTTTTAATCACCGGGGAGAGCAAGTCCGATTCAGAAATGTTATTGACTTCAGAACCATTTGATATGTGAGAAAACGCAGGTAGAACGATTATCTCCAGGCCTTGACCATTTTTGCTGTGTAGAAGACAGGGGATTTTTTCGACATGTCCTATATCATCTTCTAAGGATAGAGCAGGATGCTCATGGCCTATAACAACAGTATCGTAATTCTTCTCTGTGTCTAGTTCTTGATGTCCGTGGGCAAAAAGCACGTTTTGTTTCAGAAAGGTTTCCCTCATTTTGAGGCCTTCTTCTTCAACTGTTTCCTCAAGGAATAGGTCGTGGTTGCCTTTGACCACTACTACTTTTTCAAACACTGTTTTTAAGAACTTGAGAAGCTCTGAGACTTCTTTTTTCTCAGAGTAGCTTGTTGAGAATTCGTTTTTCAGGTCTCCATTCAGCACGATTGTGGATGCCTGAGTTTCTTCGAAGCATTTTTCCAGTTCTTTTTTGACTTTCTCCAGTTGGAACTCTGGAACGTAGTATCCGTTGGATGTCATGCTGGCTTCTAGGCCTAGGTGAAGGTCTGAAACTGCGACAGTACTTATTTCTGGAAAGTATACTGCTGGAATTGAGTCAATTATTTCGAACTGAGTCATTCATGGTTTACTGCGCTCCACATATCTATAAATGAGTCGAAGAAATCTCCTCCGGTCGATACAAGTTGGTATTCCGCACCGTATTTTTCACATAGTTCCTCTATCTCTTCAGTATGGTTCTTTAATCGTGACTTGTAGCTTGATTTCTTGCTTTTAGAAAGGTATGCTCTCAAAGTCGAGCTAGATTCCGGGTCCTCAAGTATTGTATCGCCCCTAAAACTTGGATCCAGTTCTTCCTGATCGAAAACGTTGATCAATGCCACACGAGATCCTTTCAAGCTTTGGAGGCCTGCTTCTATCTGTTCGAGATCTGTCAAAAAGTCCGATATGATAACGACTACCGATTTGTTTTTGATTCTGCTACTATACTGCGTTATACATCGCTCTACTTTGCTGTCAGGCGTCTTTCTTAACTCATTTAATGTCTCCACTAACTTGACGAGGTTTGCATGCCTTCTCGCAGCCGTTAAATCGGTTAGGGTCTCTGAGAAAACCGAAAACCTGAACCGGTCATTAGTTTTTGTCGTCATAAACGCTAATCCAAGGCCTAGTTTAGCGCCGTACTCGTACTTGTTAATTTTACCGAAGTCCATTGAACTGCTTCTGTCAACTATGATATGGACCGTAACGTTGCGTTCCTCTTCGTATCTCTTTACGTAAAAGTTTTTTGTGCGTGCATAGGCCTTCCAGTCTATCCTTCTTATGTCATCCCCGGGCGCGTATTCTTTATGGTCTTTGAATATCATTCCGCTGCCGGAGAACTCTGTTTCTTGCTCTCCCTGGCTTATTTCCGTACTGTTCTTTTTTAACGCCAGATGAAAATTCTGGAGTTCGTTCAGAAAGTCTGCCTCTATCATGGTTGTTCTATTATCTCCTCGATAACATCGTCTTCTGACAGGCCTTTCTTTTCTGCTGCAAAGCTCAGGCCTATCCGGTGTCTTAAAACAGGTTTAGCCATGAGTATTAGGTCTTCTTCTGAGACATGGTTTCTGTTTTCTATTAGTGCGTGGCCTTTTGCGGCTAGCACGAGATTGATGCTTGCTCTTGGTGAGGCTCCGTAATCGAGTTCTTCTCTTTTTCGAGTGGCTCGAACTATTTGAACTGCTTTCTCTCTTATATCATCGGCTATAGGCACGTTTCTTGTGAATTCCTGGAGTTTTATCAAGTCTTTCTTCGATATTACTTTTTTCAGGTTGGGTTTGTAGTCTAGAGTCTCCGAGAATCTTTCCACAATTTCTACTTCTTCATTCTGTTCGGGAAACTCTAGTTTTATTTTCATCAGGAATCTGTCTCTCTGTGCTTCAGGCAACGGATATGTTCCTTCTTGTTCGATAGGGTTTTGTGTAGCGATTAAGAAGAACGGTTTTTCCAGGCTGTAGCTGTTGTTTCCCACCGTTACTTGTTTTTCCTGCATTGCTTCCAGTAGAGCAGACTGTGTTTTTGGAGTGGCTCTGTTGATCTCATCTGCTAGCACCATGTTTGCAAATATCGGGCCTTTCTGAAAGATGAATTCTGCTCTTCCGGACGAGTCATCGATTATGTGTGTGCCGGTTATATCTGAAGGCATCAGGTCTGGTGTGCTCTGAATCCTTGAAAATTCCAGTCCCATCGTCTGAGAGAATGTCGAGGCCATCTTAGTCTTACCCATTCCAGGATTGGATTCAAGCAAAATATTGCCGTCACATAGTATGCAAGCCATGACTTGGTCGATTACATCCTGCTGGCCTACTATCACTTTTCCAACTTCATTTTTGATTTCGGCGATTTTTTCATTCACTTTATTGTATTCGACTGACTTCGCGCCGGAAAGTTTCATACAATAATAATGCGCATCTACGATTTATTAATTCTCTAACTCCTGGACCGCAAGACTGAACTCTCGGGCAAGCTCCTCCCCCTCATCAATCTCGGAGTCAGAGGCCTCAAAACGCAACTCAGATTCGTTATACTCTGAGCTCACGCCTTCTTCAAAGCTCTCTCCCTCTCCTTCTACATCAACGTCTATAGAAGTTCCAAGCTCCTCAAGATCAGCTTCATCACCCATAACATCTCCTCCTTCACCCAAGTAATCTCCAGTATCGTCACCGAAGTCAGAGAGTTGCGGAACTGAAGAATAGACAGCATCAACATCTACATCCGCCAATGGAACAACTAAACCGGATACCGCAGTCAAAATACTTAATCCGCCGAGCAGAAAAACCTTTTTTGTAACAGTTTCCCCCGGTATAATACTTTCAGATGAGATTGAACGGGCCTTACTCATCAAGTCATCGAACAAGGCCTCAGAGACTTCATCCCTTCTGTCCAAATTATCGCGGGCCGTACGCAGTATTTCGTGGAGCTCACTGTTCTCGGCCTCATAGATCTCAACAGTATAGTCTCTGCTTCTATACATAAAATCTGCTATGAAAAACAATGCAGCGGCCGGAACCAAGTAAACCAGATTTGTGGAGAGGCCTGCAAAGAAAAATATTAGATTAGCTGCCAGTACGAATATCGCTGTATCTAACCCGCTTTGAACAAGGTTGACTTTCAGGTATTCTCTCTTCAATCTTTTGAAAAGGTCTTCAACTCTCATCGTTTTCCCACACCGAACATTCTTCTTCAGCAGTACTGCTTTTTTGATCGTCGTCGCATATATTCGTCATTTTAAGATTCAATGCATCTCGCTCATCTCTTACATCAGCCAAGTCCTGATCAAGGCTTTCTAACTGGCTTTGGAGAGACTCAACGGTTTCATCTCTTTCCTCTGACGAGGCCTCAGCTTCCTCAGCCTCTAGTTCAAGTTCTTGGGTACGGTTCTCAAGGTTTGCTATCTCCTCTTCCTGCGCATCAGTCTTATTCTGGAGCTCTTCAGCAGAGGCCTTTTCCGCCGCTAACTGTTCTTCCATTTCTTGATTTTCGCTCATAATTTCGTCAAACTGTGTCTGATAAATTATTGATAATCCTGCAAGCAGCGAAAGCACTACAAGCGTTGTAACCAGTAAAAAAGGATTTAACCGTCTCTTCAACAGGACTTTCATCTCTGCAAATTAATGCGTCAAAGAGGTTTAATAGCTCTAGCCTATTTTTAAGTAGAACTTTTACCAAAAATAATAACATACATGTCCTCAAGAAAATCTGAAGAACCCGATACATGCAAGTTCGGCCACACATTCACGCTTTACAAAGAAGGCGAACGAGGCCTATCAGAAGAAGCAGAAAATGCATTATCCGATATCAGAAAAGGCAAACTATCGAGCTACAACGAGCTTGAGAATAGAGGCCTAAGTATCGAGGACTTGTTCGGATCACCTATCAGGAAACTAAAAGGAAAGGGCGGCGGCCAAGGAACTGCTTACGGCACAATAGTAAGCGCCCCTGATAAATACGAGGACGATCTCGGATACACCTCGAAGAGGATTACAGAATCAATATTTGTATCTCCACAGAGCCCTTTACACGACGAGTTTATGCAGAGAAAACAACAGGCCGAGCAGCGAGTTAACCAAACCCTATCCAGTTTCTCCGACATACTTGAAACAAAACACATGCTTGAGCACGATATAAGAAAGCTGAGATC
>LKMX01000047.1 GCA_001564035.1 Nanohaloarchaea archaeon PL-Br10_U2g27 | reverse complement strand
TTTAGGTTTTTTATGCCATTTCTTTTCTCATTGAGTTCTTCTCTTGTTTCTCTTATTTTATCTAGGTTTTGGCTTATTTTTTCTGCTGATTCAACTGTTCTGTACTCTTTTTCAACGATTTTTTCCAGTTTCTCAGCTTCTTTACTGATTTCTTTTAGTTTACGCCCCAGTTCTTTTTGTTTTGACGTGACTCCAAGTACTGCTGCTTCCTTTCTTTTCATGGACTGAAAGTCCGCCATAAACGCTCTGAGTTGCTCTAAATTGTCTTTGGGATTTTTTGTTAGTAACAAATTGTTTATTGCTTCTTTTCTGTCTTCCACAATATTATCCGTTATGTCATCCACAGCTTTCCGGCCTTTTTCGTCCTGAAAGCTTTCAATCCCCTCCAGTATCTGAGACAGCTCGGCGATTTTTTCATCTATTTTATCTCTTATTCTCTCAGATTTTTCGGTAGCCTCCTCTATCTCTCCCGATTTATGACTTCTGAAAACTTCTTCAGCCTCTTCCATCTTGAGTTCTAAAGGCTCCTTGTTCTCCGAGAATAATCGCTTTAGGAATCTCATCGCCCTAACCTAATTGGTTAATCAAACTTTTTCAACATAACTAAATGATGCATTAGGCCTTCGACAAAAAAATTCATTTTGAAAAGGCACGCCATAACAAGAATCTGCCAATCAACAACATGGCTGCTGTAAGCGCCAGCATGTAGTTCAAAGAGTGAGCAAATGCAGTGAGCGCAAGTAACGGAATTACAGCCAGATTTGTAATAACCAAGAATTTCATAAATGTTTTAGAGTCCATCATTTTTTCATTGGGGTTTAGGCCTGCCGTATATGCTGTGACGGCGACTGTATAGTATGCAGTAACGTATGCTAGTATGAACGCCAACAAAAGGTTTCCAGGATAGAAGTAGTATGATGCCAGTATTAATCCCGTTAATATTAGGAGGGCTGAGGCCTTGAAGGCCTGAATTTTTGATTTCAAAAGTTTTTCTCTGTTTACCGGCAGATAGTTGTAGTCCTCTAGTTTATCGTATGTGTTGAGCCAGTTGTATACTGTTACGCTCATCATTCCCGATATTACGGCGAACGATAGAAGCGGATTAAATAAAAGGTATTCTGCTGCCGGGAAGTTGAATACTACGTACCAGTAAAATCCTAGAAGAATTGAGAATGAAAAAACTATCTTTAACAGGCCTCCTGACGATCTCGATATATCCAGAATGGATTTCCGCGTTAATGGAGTTAGAGATTTTGCTGAACGGTAGTTCAAGAGTTTTTTACGCGGCAAGTTGATCGGCACCTGTGCTACAGCCATGCTTAACAGTAGACCCAAGATAAAAGCCGCAAACATAAAGATCACGTAGTTTAACGCAGCGTATCCTGTTACAACAATTATTGCTGCTGCTACAGGAAGAAGATAGAGCGAAAAATAGTATATAACGTCTTTTATTACGAATGATGTGAAAAGAGTTGTTTCTTTGACCGGCAAAGTTCTTGAACTGTAGATTATGAAACTTGTTGATCCCAGAACGTTTTCGAGAGCGTCTTTACCGGAGAAGTTGATCGCTCCTGCTGCTAGGCCTGTGAAGAATCCGAAAGCTGTTGTAAGGGCTGTGATTTCAACTATTGAGGTGTCAGAATAGTTTAGTGCCGCCCATGTTCCTGCTAAAGTGATTAGGAAAATTATTGCTGGGAGCAGAGCCAGGTTTCTGCCTCTATAAAGTTCGGACTGAGTACGCCATTCTTCTATCACCATTCTCTTGACTGTTTTAAGCAAATAATCACTGCTCCTTCATCTCTATGAACTTGTTTTTAAGATCTGAGACATCTTCAAATGACTCTACTACCTCTCCGTTCTCAATAAATATTGCTCTATCGCATAATTCTTCTGCAAGGCCTATTACATGAGTGCAGAGCAGCATTGAGCCGCCGCGTTCTCTGTGTTCTCTGAATATATTCTTCACTTCTTCTTGTACTAACGGATCTAAATTGGCCAAAGGTTCATCGATAAAAACTAGTTTGGGCCTGTGAAAGAAGGCCTGTATTACCATTAGCTTCTGCCGCTCTCCTTTTGAAATATCTTTAGTTAGCTGTCCTAGCTTACCAGTTATATTTAGTCTTTCTGACCAGGAATCATCTACTTTTTCCTCTCTAATGTCTGAGACAAAATCTAGGTATTCATGGCCTGTTAAAAAGCTTGGAGGATCTTCTCTTTCCGGCAGAATACCTATTTCGCTTCTCAATGCTATAGCTTCATTGCTTGGCTCTTTTCCTAGAACTTGTAAGTCTCCTTTATCCCTTCTGAGTTGGCCTGTCAGCACATCCATGAGCGTTGATTTACCTGCTCCATTAGGCCCCAGTACTCCTACTATCTCTCCTTCTTTTATCTCTAAATCTATGTCTTTTAATTTGAAGCCATTGCTCCTCGTCTTACCGAGGCCTTCGGCCGATACAAAACTCATAAAGGAAATTAATCTCCTCCAGTATTTAATCCTTTACAGATATCCTTTGCAAATAGAGTTTAGACCGCTCAGAAACCTTTCTATATACGCTTGGTTTTCGGCGAATACAAGATGCTTGTCTTAGATATGGTGATAGGTACTGAAGTTTGTAAAACCTTGTATAACTATTTCTTTTCAAGTGTGTATCAATGAGTTCCGAAGAAGATGAGCGGCTTGAAAAACTGCAGGAAATACGAGAAAAAGGCCTTAACCCCTTCAGCTACGGATACGAAAGAAATAAGCAAATAAAGGATTTGAAAGCCGAGTTTGAAGGCCTTGAAGAAGACAATCTACCGGAAAAAAGCTTCAATATCGCTGGAAGAATCAAAGAAGTAAGGAATTTTGGAGGAATCGCATTCATTGACTTAGAAGATGAGCGAGGCCAGATACAAGTCGTTCTACGTGAAGACGAACTAATCAACAAACTTGAGTACATCCAAAACGGAGACATAGTAGGCGCTAAAGGCTCATTAATGTACACTAATAAAGGAGAGTTCTCATTAAAGGCCTCAGAACTGGAGCTGTTAACAAAAGCCTTGAAACCGGTTCCGTCCTCGTACTATGGCCTAGAAGATAAAGAAACTAAGTACCGTCAACGCTATCTGCATTTGATTGACAGCATGGACGCGAGAGAAAATTTCAGGAAGAGGAACAAAGTCGTCAGCGAGATGCGGAGCTTTTTAGAGGAAAGAGAGTTTATGGAGGTCGAAACACCCGCAATCCAGCCAGTTTATGGTGGAGCGAACGCAAGGCCTTTCACAACTCACGTCCATGACAAAGATATGGAGGCCTACCTCAGGATTTCGCCCGAGCTCTATTTGAAACGCTTGATAATCGGAGGCCATGAAAGAATCTTTGAGGTCGCTAAAGACTTCCGGAACGAGGGAATAGACCGTACTCACAACCCCGAGTTCACGATGATGGAGCTCTACCAGGCCTACGCAGACTATGAAGACATGATGCAGATTACCGAGGAAATGGTCGAACACATAGCTCAAGAAGTGGCCGGAAGCGCAAAAGTAGAGTATCAAGGCGAGACAATCGATTTATCGGCGCCATGGAAGCGGATGACAATGCGAGAATCACTCATAGAGCATGGAGGCTTTGATGTAAATGAGTTAAGTGATGAAGAAATCCAAGATTTGATGAAAGAACATGGAGCAGAGCTAGAGTCCGATTATGAGCGAGGCCTGGCCATAGCAGAGCTTTTCGAAGAGATCGTTGAACCTGAACTGATCCAGCCAACTTTCATTACAGACTATCCCAAAGAGACGACTCCCCTGTGTAAACTGCATCGAGAAGATGAAAGTTTGATTGAAAGATTCGAGGCCTTCGTTGCTGGGATGGAGCTTGGGAACGCGTACACCGAGTTACGAGATCCTGTGCAACAAGAAAAGTTCTTCAGAGACGAACAGAGAAGAGGAGAGCAAGGAGATGACGAAGCGCATGAAATGGATGAGGACTTTATTGAGGCCTTAAAGCAAGGTATGCCGCCGACAGGAGGCCTAGGAATCGGTGTCGACAGATTGGCAATGATTTTGACTAATTCTGAGTCTATAAGAGACGTCATCTACTTCCCTATGATGAAGTAGATGCCCTTTTTTCCTCCTCTTTTTTTTGTCCTATTTTTTGTCGGTTTTTTTGGAGCGATTGTTTGAAGATTTTTTTGAGTTGTTCTTGAGATTGTGATAAAAAATTTCCATTCTGAGTGGTTTATGTGAGAGAGACTAAGAGTGTGAATGATCTTTATGAGGAAGTGAAGGATTATGATCTTGTGCTTACTGCTGATGCGGCATTAGCCGATGCGCTTGTCCGGGAGCTCGATGTGCCGAAGAAAGGGTTTTTCGCTACAACCCCTGGTAGACTTGCCTCAGACTCTTCAACAGATAGTCGGAGAGAGGTTTTCTTGAAATGTGTTGACGAAACAGGTTACAGTTACAAACAGATTTCTTACGCGTTGGAAAAGATTTACAGCTGCTGGAAACATACAGGCGACAAAGAAAAAATACTTGAAATCTCTCGCTACGACACAAAACTTTTCAAAGACGTATTAAACGTGGTAGAAAGCTGTAAAACTCCTTTTCACGCTGTAGAAGAGCTTGAAATAGAGGAAAATACTGCAGTAGTAAACCTTTACCAGTTTAACGAGCTTGACAAGAAGGCCTTACCAAGTGAGTTTGATGAATACACAGTTTTTACGGATAGAGAAACAGATCTGGAAGAATTCAATATCTACGAATCATCTCTAGAGCTAGTACTGTCCACAGTAGAGAACATCGAGCGAGTAGGCCCTAGCAACGTAGGAATAGCCGTAAGGCCTGAATCACGTTACCAAAGCCTTTTAGAATCGCGTTTCCAGTCAAAAGGAATACCTTACGTCAGGAAAGACAGCATCTCCCTGAAAGAAGAGTTGAGAGCCTTCATATCGCTTTTGAAAATAGCTAACTCTCCTAGAATGTTGCGGCTAAGAGACGTTGAGCCAATACTCGATTTCTTAGGTTATGAAACAAGTTCATCGAACGCCAACTCGTTTTTGGAATCTAGAGATGACTTGGAAGAGTTTAAACAGTTCTTAAACGTTATAGAATATTTGGAGCTAGGTCAGGCATTAGAAAAGTTTGAGGAACTGAAAGGCAGGAAATTACATAATACAAGGGACTTCCTTGACGAAATGGATTTATTTGAAGCCCCAGCAGACCTAGAAAACATTGAGAAAATGGACTACTTCGTCCAAAACTTCGACTGGGAGCTAGAAAGCAACAACAAAGGAGTACTGCTTGCAGACCCTTGCACTACTTCCACAATTGATAGGCCTGTAGTCTTTTTCCTAGGAATGAGCACAGAGTGGTGTGAAAGAGTACCGGACGACGAATGGATTAACAAGGAGAAGATAGAAGAACAAAACTTG
>LKMX01000046.1 GCA_001564035.1 Nanohaloarchaea archaeon PL-Br10_U2g27 | reverse complement strand
GGTGATCGTGGCGATAAAGATTTCGATGACCATGTGTCTCAAGATACGTCCAACGAGCTTGGCGCGACTCTGAGACTTGATGATGAAGGCGAGATACCTGAAGACAACCCGTTTGTAGGCGATGATGACGTGGCGGACTCGATATACAGTTATGGGCACAGGAACAGTCAGGGAATGACAGTTCATAACGGGGAGATCTGGCAGAGCGAGCACGGAGAAGAGGACGGTGACGAAATTAACATAATTGAAGAAGGAGAGAATTATGGCTGGCCTAAAACCCATACAGGCTGCGAATACGGTACAGACATTCCTGTAGGTGAAGAGCCGTTCGACAATCCTGACGTAGTAGATCCAGTTTACTACTGGGAATGTAACTCTGGAGGATTCCCTCCAGCAGGAATGACGTTTTACAGCGGAGAGGCCTTTCCACAGTGGGAAGACGACTTATTTGTAGGGAATCTTGCAGGACAGTATCTCGGTCGTTTCGAAGTAGATAACAGAGAAGTGAGTGAAGAAGAACCGCTCTTAGAAGATGAAGGATGGAGAATTAGAGATGTCGAAGAAGAACCTGAAACAGGTCATCTCTATGTTGTCGTTGACGACTCCAACGCACCTCTGCTCAGACTGAGGCCTGAACAAAATTAAATTTTGATCAAGGGATTTAAGCGTCCCAAAATAAAGATTGATCCATGATTCCGTTTGAAGATGAGGCCTCTCTTACTAGATCTGAGGAGTATGTTGAGAGTGTCTTGGAAAAGAACTGGGATTTTGTGGTGAGGGCGACTTCAGGAGTAGTTGATGATATAGGAGAGCGTTATCCCGTGGTGTCTGAGAATGTAAGCGAACGTATTCGAGGCGATGTCGGCGAAGGTTTTACCAGTCTTTTTAGGCCTGGCGTGCCCGACTTCTTATCCTTCAACGAGGATGGCGAATACCTTTTTGTAGAAGTTAAGTCTTCAAAAGATGGTTTAAGGCATACACAGCTGAAATGGCTTCGAGATTTCAAAGGCGTAAACTGCGAAATATGGTTTTCAGAGCACCAGAAAGACTACGACAAGTTTGAGGCCTCAAATATTCAGAGTTACAGTTTAAGAGATCAAGAATCAGCTTCTGATACAACGATAAAGCCAGTTAACGGTTGTTTAATGGCTGAGATTCCGGAGGAACTGGCGGCGATAACAGGCCTTGAAGAGAATAGTTCTGTGAACTGGCGTTTGAAGAGCAAGGATGAACTGATTTTAGATACTCGCTGAAAACGTAGATTCCACTTATAATAATTAAGGCCTCTAGAATTTTTTGTAAGGCGGGATGGTGTAGTGAATCGAACTTCTGAAAGTTCGAAACTCTTTACAGAGTTTCTTGGACTCCAGGAAACTCAGAGTTTCCGAAGTTCGATCATCTAAGAACAACCTGTTCAAAGGTTTTCGAACCGTCTTGAGACGATGGCGGGATGGTGTAGTGGACTATCATCGGTGCTTTGGGAGCGCCGGACCCCGGTTCAAATCCGGGTCCTGCCATCACTTAGTTATTTGACCGGTTTTGGTATTCAATTTATTGTTTAGTTTTGTTTCTATATATTTTTAGGTAATAATTTTTTTGGGATGCTGGATTCTTAGTTCTGTTTTGTGATGGATTACGAGGAAGATAGTTTGGATGACGCGATTGAACTTGTTGGGAATGAATCGAGAAGGGAGATAGTTAGTTATTTGCAGGAGAGTGATGAGGCCTTGGTAGAGGAAGTTGCGTATCATTTGTCGTGCGAGTTAGATATGGGTATGCGTGAGGCTAAGATTGAGATGCGGCACTGTCATCTTCCAATGCTTGAGGATTACGGTGTTGTTAGTTATGATGAGCGAAGCGGTACTTTCGGATATGACTTATTGAATTACCAGTCTGATGACGATGTTGAGCAGCTTTTAGAAGTTTTTGAAGAGTTAGAAGAATAAAAAGAAAGGAAAAGTAAATTTCGGGATTATCTGTCGAGCTGTAATACTACAACTGCCTGTCCGTGGGAACCTTCTTCATGCATAGTCCATCCTCCGCCTGCTTCTTCATATGATTCAGCGTCTTCTACTGGATCAACGTCAGTGTCCCAGGCCTCGTGAGGTTGCTGTATGTAACCTACTACTTCTACTTCGTCAGCGTGAGCTCCTGTGATCTCTGCTTCTCCGTACTGGATTGTCGCGTCTTCTGCAAGGTCGTGCCATTCGATGCAGTGGCTGTCAATGTATCCGTCTCCTTGGACCATGTCAGGCGATGTTCCGAATTGGTCTGAGTCTAAAGGCCTTTCATAGTTCTCTGTTAGAGGCAGATCTACTGTGAAAGGGTTTGCGTGTGGATGCCAGTCAAGTGATTCTCCTGTAGGTACTGTTACCTGTGTGTCTGGAAGTGTCTCTCCAGCGATCACTTCTTCGTCTTCGTTAAGGAGTGTTATACATATCTTGCCTGATCCTTCGCCTTGATAAGATGCAAATTCACGCTTGTACTCATCTCTCGGGTTTACGTAGCTTACCCATTCGTCGCTTCCTGCTTCAAACCATTCTTCTCCTTCTTCCGGAGCCTCTAGAATGTAGGCCTCTTCAGTCACTTCGCCTGTTCCCGCATCTTCGTCGCGTTCTTCTTCACGTTCAGAGTCATCTTCTCTTGTATCTGTTTCATCGTCGTTGAAGAAGTCATCACTAAACCAGTCGTCTGAGCTGAAAAAGTCTTCTTCGTCAGTCGATTCTTCCTCGTCATTCGATGATTCGTCTTGGGATCCCTCATCTTCTTCAGATCCGTCATCACTGAAGAAGTCGTCGCTGAACCATTCTTCTGAGTCCATCGATGAATCTGAGCTGAAGAAGTCGCTTTCGAAGGCAGAGTCAAATGAGCCTGCTGAAACTGCGCTAGAAGCAATTATTAGCATAAAGGCAGTCATAACTACTTTGTTCTTCATAGAATTTTTCACCGTGAAACAATAATTAGGAGGCCTGTGATTTAACCATATAGCTCCTACAGTGTATTAGAGAGGCCTAGAACCTGTAAAACGTAGTTATAGTTGTGAAAACGTTTTTCGAAACGGTTTTAGACATTGAAACCAATTGTTTGATTGCTTTAGTAATTAATAATATGAGAGGATCATATTTTGTCGAAGGCTCTACCTACTACTTCGCTTAGTGCTGGATGTATGTGGATTGTATCTTGAATATCCTCTATTTCCCCGTTCTGTCTCATTATGGGCAGTACTTCGTGTATGAGTGTTGAAGCTTCAGGCCCGATTATATGTACTCCAAGTATTTCCCCGTTCTTGGATGCTAGGACTTTTGCGAAACCGTTTTCTTCTTTCAACGCCATTCCCATGCCTGTTGCCGAGTATTTATGGACTGCTTTCCTGTACTCTATCCCTGACTCTTCCAGTTCTTGTTCTGTCTCACCGACCCCTGCTATTTGGGGCTTACTGAAGACTGCGTGGGGCATTGCCCGGTAGTCTACCTGTTCTTTTTCGCCTATAGAGTTGAGGTATGCGTACTGGGCTTCTAAGTTGGCAGAGTGCTTAAACATGTGCTTCCCTGCGATATCTCCTAGCGCGTAGACTCCTTCGATCGAGGCCTCCATGTACTCGTTTGTTTCGATAAATCCTTGTTCATCTGTTTCTATTTCTGTGTGTTCGAGGCCTAGTTCGTCGGTGTTAGGCCTTCTTCCTGTGGCCATTAGTATTTGTTCGGCTTCAAGAACTTCTCCGTTTTCTAGGTATACTCTTTTTTCGCCGTTTTCTTCGATTTCTTCTGCTTGAGTGTTTAGTATGACTCTGTATTTTTCTTTAGCTATGTCTGTGAATTTTTCTGATATTTCTTGGTCTTCTCTGATCAGAAGTCTTTCGCTCCTCTCTACAACCGTTACGTCAACACCCATTTCACTGAAGAAGAACGCCATTTCTGCGGCTATGTACCCTCCTCCAACTATAATTAAACTTTCAGGTTTCTGTTCAAGTTCCAACGCATCGCTACTGGTCAAGTAGTTAACGTCTTCTACTCCTTTGATCGGAGGGATAAAAGGCCTTGTTCCGGCAGCAATGAATATTTTTTCAGCTGTGAGTTTTTCACCATCGACATCTATAACTTTGTTATCTACGAAACGGGCTTTTGACCTGTAAAGATCATAGTTTTCTGAGCTTTCCACACCGTTTTTAATGGCCTTAGAATCTCTCTGAACAGTATTGTTGACTTCTTTGATGATCTCTGTGAAATCAACGTTTTCTAGCTTGGCTTCTATGCCAAATTTCTCTGATTGCTTGATGCTGGATAGGAGTTCTGCTCTATGGATAAGCATTTTTGATGGTATACAGCCCCTGTTGAGACAAGTACCTCCTAGAGGACCAGGCTCTATCAACGCGACTTTTGAGCCTTTTGTGTTATAGGCCGTGGCTATGTCTAGGCCTGATCCTGCTCCTATCACGATTACGTCGTATTCTTGCATCTTATTCTTCTTCGTCTTCGTGATCGTGATCTTCTTTGCTTGTCAGGTCTACGCCGCATGTTTTGCAGACTTTTTCTTCGTCATCGCTCATTTGAAATTTTTTCACCCCGTATTACAGTTTTTCGCCGTTTGCCCAGGCCTTTAGGGTTTCATAATCTGCTGATCCGCAGATGGATTCTCCTGTTTCCCTGTTGAGGAAGAAAGGTACGCCTCCGCATTTTTCGTCTCCGTCTACACTGTAGTACAGTTCTTGGTTGTCTTCATTTTCCCATACCTCCAGTTTCTGTACTGTTACGTCTTCTTCTTCCTCTAGTTTTTCTACTTTGGGAGCCATTTCCTTGCAGTGTGTGCACCCGTCTCCGTAGAACTCAACCAGGTTTTCTTCTAAATCTTCTGAACTCATTTATGTATCACGTTACCTATTTGTTAGCCCTTCTTTTTGAATGTTCAACCGCAAATATGGATTTATGATAGACTTTTTGTGGCAATACATTATCGGACCTATCGTTGCGGAGGCCTTGGAGGAGCCTGCAGTATGGAATGAAGTGACTGCAGTCGCAGGATACAATGTATACAACACTATTCTCTGGGCTTTGATCGCTTTAGTCGTTCTCAGCTTCACTATGAGAGTGTTTGAACGCCACAAAATAGAGTTTACCCCTGGAAAAGCGTTGCAGCTTACTCCTCTAATTCTTTTAGCCGGAGTCTTGAGGTTTATGCAAGATGCGTTAACTCTGCCTTTGCCTGTTGAAGTAGCGTTGATTACACCGATAATTTACTTGTGGGTAGGTCTGATAGGTATAGGCTTGGTTTATGCCGATAATTTCCGGGAAAATGTTTTCAAATATGGAAATATTGTTTTTGGAGGCCTAACGGTTTTGTTGTTAGGGTATGTTGCTTCTCTAGGGTTTGATTTTCTGGCTGCAGGAGCAGTAACTGTTTCTGCCGCCGTTCTTGCCGGAGCTTATTATTATGTTTTTGAGGAT
>LKMX01000045.1 GCA_001564035.1 Nanohaloarchaea archaeon PL-Br10_U2g27 | reverse complement strand
GAAATTGTTTTATTGTTCTCTGTTATATGGATCTTCTATTCTAGTAATGTCTTCTGGCTTGTAAGGGAAAGAGACTTCTAATATCTCTGCTACTTCATCGTTTATATTTTGTATTTGATGCTTGTCTCCAGATCTTACTACTCTAGCTTCTCCCTTTTCGAGTTCTTCCATTTTGCCGTTTATTCTCAAGGTAGCTTCTCCTTCTTCTAAATAAATAACATCTGCTTGAGTTTCATGATATGCGTAAGAAGTCATCTCATCTCCATTAATTACCAGCCTTCTAATCCCAAGCATACCTCTTTCTCCCCCTACATCGACTTGAGTTATCAGTACTTGGTCTTCAAAACCCCATGGTTTTTCGATCTGGCTCATAGACCATCACTTTATGCCGTAACGTTATACGTTTTTCGGATGTTTATCTGAAAAGACAGCAAAAGATGTTTGATCAGGCCGTAAATTAACTGTAATTAATAAAAAGAAATTAGTTATTAGTATTAGTTATGGTTGGCAGCAAAGATCATCTACAATCAATGCTTGCAGGAGAATCTCGTGCTTATGGTTTTACTATAGCTTTTTGGGGGTCCGGAGCATTGTTAATAAACGAATTTGGTGCTCCCGATATCTGGTTGGCTCTCTCATTTGGTTTTGGAGCAGTCCTTGGTTTCGGTGTATTAGCTTTATCCGCTTTTAGAGGAGATAGAGCCCAGAGTAGCGATCAAGCCTTACTAGTTTTATCTACAGTTCACTACCTTTCATCGCTTCTACCAATGGTTATTACAAGCATTTTAATTAGAATAGATCTTCCTGCCGCATTAACATTTCTGTTAGCAGGAATGTCAGTATCGTTAATGTACAACCTTCTATCAATTTTGGAGGAAACTATTGCAGAAAAAATAACCAATATACTAAGATAATATTTAGCAGCGCTTTATTTATCGGCAATTATTCTTGCCTTTTAATCTCTACACCAACACTATACTTTCTTCCCTTTTCACTAAAGGAGCCTAGAAATTTGTCGCCATATGTTAAGCCTCTTAGCAAGTTTATAGCTTCTCTTAAACTCATTTTTTTGTCTAAATCTAAGTTAGAAATATCATCAAGATCCTTTTTTCTATTGACACTTCCTTTTTCAATATCTTGTGATTTGGCTTTACCTTCTAGTATTTTCTCCCAAGATTGTTTGAATAACTCAGCCTGCTCTCTCATTAATCTATCTCTAAGTGTTTTAGAATTATCTATCGGTTTTTTATCAACTTTTTTTCTTGCAATTATAGGCCCCTGATCAAGACTTTCAGTCATGAAGTGAATTGATACACCCGCAGGAGTATCATTAATTAATGGCCAAATATATGGATGAGCTCCTCTATTGTATGGAAGATATGATGGGTGTAGGTTTACTATTCCTTTTTCTGGAATATTTATGAGTTCTTTAGGTATAATGTGTTTAAATCCTGAAGATACTACAAGGTCTGGTCGAATTTTTTCTATTTGTTTTATTTGTTCTTTATTTTTGATTACTTTCTTGACCTCTACATCTGTTTTATCTTTTTTCAGCCATTGGAGTACTTCTTGTCCGGCTTCATTCATTCCAAGGAAAACTATATCCATCATCTGTAATTGTTTATAACAAGTACATCCTTCAAAAACTTAGTCCAGAAGTTTTTGGTAAGTTTTGATCTGTTGATTTGCTATATTTTCTGCAGAAAACTTTTTCACAGCTCTTTTTCGGGCTTCTTTTCCTAGTTCTTCTCTTTTATCCAGGTTTTCTGCTAAGTAAGTTATTTTTTCTGCTAGCTCTTCCGCGTTTCCTGGTTTGAATAGCAGACCTGTTTTTTCGTCAATTATTGTTTCTGGTATCCCTCCTACTTCTGATCCTATAACCGGTTTTCCACAGGCCATCGCTTCTATTGATATTCTTCCGAATGGTTCTTGCCATTCTGAAGGGAAGATTACTATGTCAGTGTTGTTGTAGTATTTAGGCAGTTTTTTGAATGGTTTTCGACCCAGATAGTTTACTTTGTCAGATACATCATTCTGTTCTATTGCCTTGTACACCCATTTGCTAGGTTTTTCTGCCCCGACTATATCAAGTTCAATATGTGAGTCTGTTTGTTTTAAGGCTTTTAGAAGTGTTTCAATTCCTTTTTCGGGTTTAGGCCTTCCTACAAACAACAGCTTTACTTTTTCTTGGTTTCTGCTACCTTTAGATCCTCTAGGTTTAAATAGTTCAGTATCTATGGAGTTGTAGACTCGTTCTATATTTTTGTCTGTTAGGTATTTGTGTTTTTCTTTGATGTATTCGCTGTTAGCAATCATCATGTCTGCTTTTTTCATTTCTCTTAGCTCTTTTCTCCTGTATTGTTCTAAGTAAAGTGCTACTATAGGCGATAGATAGGATTTCGCGCCTTTTTCATACTTGTACTTGTTATATGCTCTCTTGAACGTGCTCCATATATCTCTATTAAAGTCTTCCTTTCCAGGATCAAAATTGTAGCAGAGATTCATTGCATCTAAAAGCCTATAGCCTCGAAGAGAAGTTATAAATGGCACCTCATGTTTTTGGGTGGCTCTAGACGCACCCAAGGAAGTAAAAATGCTTTGAGCATGAACTATATCGAAATCTTCTTTCTCTAGTAGTTTATCAACATTTTTTCGTGTTGAAATATCAACTAGTTCTCTTGGAAGTTCTTTAGACCTTATTTCTGGATGAGTAGTTAGATCAGAATCATAATCTGCTTGGGTTTGGCGTGTAAGAACGTGTATTTCATGTCCTCTTTCTATCATTTCTTTGGCTACGTTGTATGCTGATATTTCTGCCCCTCCTCTGAAGTCTGGAGGGAAGTAGTATGAGGTGTAGAGAATTTTCATTGTTTTCACTTCTTTTTTATCGTAAGTTGTATTCTCTGTTTGCTTCTCTTAATCTTTCTGGAGTTCCTACGTCGATTCTCGAGCCCTTTATATTTTTGTAGCCTATGTTATTTGTTTTTTCTCTTAGTAGATCAATTGCGTCGGTAAGTTGGTATTCTTCTCCTTTACCTTTCTCTATACTATCTATTGCGTTAAATATGCTTGAATTAAGGATATATAAGCCTGAGATTGCGACATTTGAAGGCGCTTCTTCTTTTGAAGGCTTTTCCACCATTCCTTTCACTTTATTATTTTTCCCGGAATTAATTACTCCGTAAGATGTTACGTCTTCTGGTTCAAATGTTCCTATAGTTGCTTCGAAACCTTTTTCTTCATGAAACTGTTTCAAGTCTTTTACAGCAGTTTTGTCGTCTACATAGTTGTCGCCTAGTACTACTGCGAAGCTTTCTCCATCTATAAAGTTTTCAGCGCATTTTATTGCGGTGGCTAATCCATTTTTCTGTTCTTGAACTTTGTAAGTAATATCCACACCGAGTCTTTCTCCCGACCCTAGGTAGTCTAGTATTGCGTGTTGTTTCCACCCTACTACCACACAGATCTCTGTGATGCCTGCGTTTTTCAAGTCGTTTATACAGTGCTCTATAACTGCCTTCTCACCAACAGGCAATAACTCTTTAGGATAAGCCTTAGTGAACGGCCTCATACGTGTCCCTCTACCTGCTGCTGGAATAACTCCTTTCATAATGTTACAATGTGTTGGCGAGTTCTTTTATCCATTGCCTATTAATACATAACTATGAACACGGCGGTGATTGGAACAGGCCTAAATTCAATGAAATCGGTCGTAAAGACTCGAAAACAATGGATAAACCATTGCTATTAGAGTTCCTGAGAACATACCAAAACATCTCTAAAGAAAAACGCGAATGAGCCACATGAGCTTAAAATCTTCGAAAACGTAAATTTAGATTACCGTGGTTAGTTCTAAAGTAACAAAGTCGCTGTTTGCTGGAGGCAGTATAATCTTCGCAGGGATGATTATACAGAAACTTCTAGGCCTCACTTATAGAGTGATTGTTGGACGATTCATCGGCCCCGAAGCCTACGGAATCATTTCTGTGATGATAGCAGTATTCTCTATAGTTGCTACTGTTGCTTACATCGGTATTCCGCAGGGTGTACAGAAGTATGTTTCAAGCTATAGAGGAAAAAACGATTTGGAAGGTCAGATAGGCGTTATTAGAACAGGGCTAATTTTAACAGCAATTTCTTCTACTTTAACAGGGATAGCTTTATTTTTATTAGCTCCTTGGCTTGCCGCAGAAATTTTCAATGATCTGCGTGTTTTATGGCCTATACGCTTCGTAGCTCTGATACTTCCTTTACGGATGCTTAGAAAAATTGGGAACTCCATTACCGATGGTTATGAAGAGATGCAGTACACGGCGTATTCTCTTAAAATATACCCTCACATCACAATGGTAGGGCTTACAATAATATTAGCTTACATGGGTTATGACTACCTAGGTGCTGCCGCAGCATTCACATTCGCTTACGGAACCGCATTCATACTAGCCGTTTACTACGCCTACCAAAAAATACCAGAAGCATTCAATTACAACTATTCTGGACGCTACGAACCCAGAAAGCTCTTTCACCATTCTTGGCCGCTTTTTGCAGCTGGCCTACTAGGAACATTAGCTGGTTACATCGACACACTAATGCTTCAAACATTCATGGGGGCGCGAGAAGTAGGACTGTATCAAGGCGCCTATCCTTTCGCAGCAATACTAACTTTTGGAGGAACTATTTTTGGAAGCATCTACCTTTCGAACGCCTCTAAACTCTACGGGGAAAATAAAATAGGAGAAATGAATGAATCCTACAGACTCGTAGTAAAATGGACCGCAATGCTAAGCGTACCAGCCTTCCTAATAATGTTCGCATTCCCACAGCTCTTCCTACAAATCTTCGGTTCAGAATACCTAGGAATGGGCAACGTGCTAAGGATACTAGCAATAGGATTCCTATTCTCTGCAATAATAGGTCCTGTCAGCAAAACGCTCCAAGCAATAGAAAAAACCCAGTACAAACTCTACATCACACTATTCACAGCGACAACCAACATAACACTCAACTACCTGCTAATACCTATCTACGGCATCGTAGGGGCCGCAATAGCAACAGCAGGAACATTCATCCTAGCCTTCGCTATAAAACTAGCGGTAATCAAGAAACTCACAGGAACACAACCCTACAGATACTCAGTCCTGAAAGTAATACTTGTAAGCACACTAGCAATACTAACCGCCTACATACCGCTCAAAACCTTGTTTGGCGCAATGCAGCTCTGGCACCTAATACCCGCCAGCATTATATTCGGAACAACCTACACAGTACTAATACTTTACACACAGATACTTGAAGAAGAAGACCTACAAACACTCAAATACATCAAGGAAAAAACAGGCCTAAAATCAGAGAAAATCGAAAAAATAATCAAAAAACACTCACAATGACCGCAGGACTACCAGACAAAATAGCCAAACCAGTACACGAAAAACTCATAGGCAGAAACACCAAACG
>LKMX01000044.1 GCA_001564035.1 Nanohaloarchaea archaeon PL-Br10_U2g27 | reverse complement strand
TTTCTGTCACTGTTTCTGCTGTGCCTTCAACTTCGAACTCTTCAGAATCTATACCTGAGTAATCTGTTGATACTGTTATTTCTTCTTCATTAGGCGGTTCAAATCTTAGGGCACCGGCGTTGTTAGTTTGTCCGAGTTCTTGGTCGTTGATGTATACTGTTTCTCCTGTTACTCTTTCTCCTTCGTCGTACAGAATTACTCTGTTACTCTCTCCCGCGACAGGATCAGAGCTTAAAACAATGCCGTGTTGGTCTTCTTCTGGGCTGTCTTCTTGGTCTTGGTCATCTGTTTCGTTTCTGCCTTGTATTTCTCTTGAGTCTGAGATTGTGTCTTGTTCGTCTTCTGTTTCTTCTGTATCGTTTATTTCTTCGGGTTGTGTATCGTTTATTTCATCTGGTGTCTGGGAGCTGTCGAAGATTAGGTCTGTTTGGTATGCTCCTATCCCTCCTACTACTAGTGCTGCTAGAATCCCGATTATAACAGTGTTTTCTATAGTTGTTTCACCGTTGTAAGTTTTAGTTGTTGAGAATTGAATATAAATTAAACGGTGTTTTCAGGCGTAAATTGTGTTTGGCAGGCCTATAGTTTGTTTTCGAACTCGTCTAGATCATTTTTGAGTTCTTCGATTGAGGCCTTGAGTAGTTGTTCGTTGGTGTGGCCTGATGTGGATTCGATCCAGAATTTGAATTCTCCGTCGCCTGTTTTTTCGTATCCTACTGTTCCGCCTTGGTGTTTGGCGTGTTCGATGCCTGTTCCTAGGACTGCTGTGGCTTCTAGTTCTAGTTCTTGGTCTTCTTTGAGTGTGACTATGCCGATTTCGTTGTTTAGTGGTTCGGCTTCTTCGTTATCTGTTTGTATGTCTCCTGATTTGACTTTTACTGGGCCTTCTTTTTTGATTGCGATGTGTAGTTCGTCGTCTTCGTTGAATTTTTTGGGTATTGTGAAGGGTACTTGTCCTAGTCTGTTTGCGAGTACTTCGTCGAATAGGCCTGATTCGTTTTGTACTACTTGTAGTTCTTTTATTGCGAGTGTTGGTACTTTGGTCATGGCTGATCTGCGGATGGCGTTTGCCATGGCTGGCGACGCGTCTGTAAGTGTTGCTTCTAGTACTCCGTCTTCTTCGTCGCCTAGCTCTAGCTTCATACTCTTCTACCTCTTTTTCCTCCTTTCTTTCTGACGCCGTCGTGCGGAATTGGTGTGACGTCTTCGATCTTTCCTACTTCTAGGTCTGAGCGCGAGATTGCTCTGATTGCTGGCTGTGCTCCTTTTCCAGGGATCTTTGATTTTTGTCCTCCTGGTGCTCGAACACGGATGTCGACTTTTTCTAGGCCTTTTTCGATTGCTTCTTCTGAGGCTTGGTCTGCTGCTTTCATTGCTGGAAACGCAGATCCTTGTAGTCTGCCTTTGTCTGTTGCCATTCCGGATGTGATTCTTGAGATTGTTTCTGCTCCGGTGGCGTCTGTTATGTGGATTATAGTATTGTTGAAGCTTGAATAGATGTGTACTACTCCTTTTTTACTCATTCTTTTGTTTCACCTTCTTCGTCTTCTTCCGCTCCCTCTACTTCTTCCGCTCCCTCTACTTCTTCCGCTTCCTCTACTTCTTCATCTCCTTCTGAGGATTCTTCTGTTTCTTCGGACTCCTCTGTTTCCTCTGGAGTTTCGTCGAATTCTTCTACTTCGATCTGTTTTTCTTCTTCCTGTGTTAGTGTGTATCCAGGGATATTGACTCTTTCTCCGTCGATGTAGACGTGTCCGTGTGTTACAAGTTGTCTGGCTTGTAGAGGTGTGTCTGCTAGGCCTCTCCTGTGGACTGCTGTCTGCAGTCTCCTGTTTAGAATGTCTTCGACTTGTAGTGTTAGGAGGTCTTCTAGCTGTGCGTTTGATTTTACTAGGCCTAGCCTGTGTACTTTTTGTATTACTTCTTTTGCTTCTTCTGAGTCTGGTTCTGATACCAGTCTTCTTGCCTGTCTTCTGAGGCTTCTTAGTTCTGAGTATGCTTTGTAGATTTCTTCTTTGTTTGTTAGACCGTATTTTTCAGATAGTTCGGCCTCTTTGTTCATTCTTTCTTGGTTCCATGCCCTGTTAGGCGTTTCGTACTGTTTCTTTAGTTTCTTTACCATTTTTTTGCTGTCACCTTGTGTTTTTTGTGAGGCCTTTTTTTATTTGAGCCTGTTTTTGAGTTCTCTGTATTTTCTCTTTGCTTTTTCAGTTGTTTTTGAGAACATTTTTTATTCTCCTCCTGGTGCTGCGTCTTCCTTGATTGCTGCTGTGTCTACTCCTACCTTACTTCCTGTTCTGAAGCTGGACTTGGTTTTCTGTCCTCTTACAGGCAGTCCGAGCTTGTGTCTCCATCCTCTGTATGTGTCTATTTCTTTTAGTCTTCTGATGTCGAACTCTTGTTTTAGTTCGAGGTCTGATTCGATTAGATGTCCGTCTTCTCCTGTTTCTCTGTCTTTTCTTCTGTTTAGAAGCCATGAAGGTACTTCAGGGTTCTTTATTTCTTCTTCTATTTCTTCTATTTTTTCGTCGCTTAGATCTCCGATTTTTTGGCCTTTGAGATCTAGGTCGTGTGCTATTGCGTTTCCGTACAGCTCTCCGACTCCGGTTAGGCCTTTTAGGGCTTCTTCTACCGGCTTTGTGCCGTCGATTCCTGTACGTGCGATTCTTACAATTTCTTTTGTTTCGGACATCGGGTATAGAAGTGGGTCTCGTTTAAATCTTATAAAGGTATGAAGCCGGAGGCCTGTTTCAGTTTTTTTGATGTAGAAGATTTTGCTGGGTTCGAGGTATTTTGCAGGTTTTAGAAAGAGTGAAGAAATGGTTGAGGAGGTTTTTCGAAGCAGTTCTTTTTGGAGGCCTGGTTTGTTTTAGCTTATGCGTTTGGCTTTGATTGCTTTGTGGTTTGCTGCTTCTTGTTTTAGTTTTTGCAGTTGTTTTTCTCCGCAGTAGTTGGTTAGGTAGAGTTGGCCTTCTTTTCCTCCGTAGATTCCGTCGAGGTCGAATACTAGGCCTATGAACTCTGTGTCTGTGTAGTGGGTTCGGTTTATGAGTTCTTTGATTTGGTTGTCTACGTTTCTTTCGACTAGTTTGTCGATTTCTTCTTGTTTGTTGGATTTTCCTTTTATTTGGTTGTAGTCTTGTTTGAGGCCTGATTCGAGTAGGAGTCTGATTTTGGTGTTGATTCCTTTTGTTTCTCCATTGTATTTTTGCAGGTCTGTATGGTTTATGTCGGTTTTTTGCAGGTCTTTGTGTTTTTGTATGGCTTCTAGTGTTTCGTATGTTGCTGTTACTGCTCCGCATCCTGTGTGGCCTATTACTGCTGCGACTGTTGGTGTTTCTGAGTGTTTGGGTATGTAGTCTATGTCGCCGGAGATCGTGGTTTCTCCTCTGTGGTTGTATTCTAGGACTGTGTTGCCTATTGTCCCTCTTGTGAATTCTGCGCCTATTTCTTCGTTTTTCCACATTGCTTCCTGTTTTACGCGCGAGTCGCAGCAGGAGATCGTGGTTGTTACTGGGTCTTGGCCTTCTACGTGTTTTTTCAGTTTTGCATGCATTTCTTCTGCGTAGTCATGGTTTCCTTTGAAAACTTCGTTTAGAAAATCAAGTAGGTCGAACGTTTCTTTTTTGTTCATCGGTAGACGACGGTATAAACTGCAACAGTTTTTAACCATTACTAAAAATTGTTTTTGCAAGATTTCTATTGGAGACTGTATAAAACGGTAATAAGGCCTGAAAACCTATTAATTTGTTATGAGCGCCGATAGTTCTGAGTTGCTGAACCCTTATTCTGAAATCGAATCTGGGTTTGAAGACGTGCTCTACAGTCATGCTTCTGACTCTGCAGCGCATTACAGCACTGTTTTGACCGAATCTTCTGGTTCCTGGAACGATGTATTGGAGGCGTCAGGAGAGGCCTGTGGCGCTATTGATGATAACTGTTATCTGGGTCGCGAGATTAGATCGGTTTTAGAAGGTTTGGAGAATCCTGAGCCATTAGCGTTTAAATCCGAGGAAGATGAGTTCTACGTTTTCATAGGAAGAGCTTCCAGCTATGTTATAGATGATGGTGTTAGGAAGCCCGAGTACTTGGTTGGCGAGCTCCGTTCCTGGGATAGTGGATGCGAGGACGTGCCGGACTGGCGGATTAGAGCAGAGTCTAGAACCCCTAGCTTTTTGGAGAGGCCTTTGGAAAGGCCTAAAAAATAAGAATGTTACTGGCGCGTTGCAACGTATTTAAATAATGGTTGTTTTTTTGTTAATCTATGGATTCGCTATCCGAACTGAAGTCCAAGTATTTTGATTATCTTTCGCAGAAGTATGGTGTAACTGCTAAGAACTTGTCCGATCCTCTGGATTATGTTTTGGAGGAGGTAGCAGTACTTGATTCTAGCGAGTATCGTGAAGTCGGTTCAGAAGAGCTTGTAGATGTTTTCAACAGAGGATTTGATAACGCGTTAGAATTGGAAGATTATATCTGGAATTCGGATATTTCTCCTCACGAGATAGAACGTCTTCTTTCAGCGTCACAAGGTTTTGCTGCAGCCGAGCACACAGAAGGCGGAGAAAACAGGTATGCTTTTGTGATTGAGGGAAATCTGAAGCATTTCACTCCGCCTGAAGACGCGGATTCTGATTACCTCTTTCGGATTGAGGCCTCGCCAGTAGTTTTGACTGGTACAGTATGGGAGAGACCTGAGAAAGGTCTTTTCGACTGTCGAACCGGTTTCAAATTAATTTAGAGGCCTGGAAATATTTTTTTCCAGTGGTAAAAACCTCGGCTATTTTTCGTCGACTTTTTTGATGATGTGCCAGCCGAACTCTGTTTTTACTGGTTCTGAGACTTTTCCGTTATCTAGTTTGAAGGCCTCTCTTTCGAATGGTTTGACCATGTCTCCTCTTCCGAACCATCCTAGGTCTCCGCCTTTTTTGCCTGATGGGCAGTCGCTTTTTTCTTTTGCGAGTTCTTCAAAGCTTTTTCCGTCGTCCACTTCTTGTTTGAGTTGGCGGGCGTGTTCTCTGTTGTCGACTAGGATGTGTTTTGCTCTAACTTTCTGTGCCATATTACATTTTTACCTACTGTGTTTTTTAGAAGCTATTGGATTGCTCTAAACTCCTGCGCCTGTGGAGGCCTCAGGCAGTTCGATTTTTTCAAAGTCTATACCCAGTTCGTTTAAGGCCTGTTCCATGTGTTTTTCTTTCGCGTACTCTGAACCGTCTTCAACTCTTAATTCATGGGCTTTTGCAAGTACTTCTGCTCTGCAATCATCTGGGATACTGTATTTGTCAGCTGAAAGCTCTACTACCAGTCCGTTGTTGTCCTGGGTGTAGATTGAGTGGAAGATTCCGCGGTTAAATACGTTGTAGTGGTAGCCCCGATCATCTAAGGCCTTGGTTATGTCTTCAAACTCTTCTGCATCGATTTTGTAGGATATGTGGCGGACTGATCCTGTCTG
>LKMX01000043.1 GCA_001564035.1 Nanohaloarchaea archaeon PL-Br10_U2g27 | reverse complement strand
TCCTCCATAAACCGTTCATGATACTCGTGAGCATCATTTTCAAACACAAAATCCGCAACGTGCGAAAACGCAGTGTGAGGAACATCATGGAGAAGGCCTGCTATCTGCTCTTCTAAAGATGCGTCAAACTCTCTCAACAGTATCAATACGCCAACAGAGTGCTCAAAACGAGTGACGTAAGGTTTATCCTCCATAAAAAACGGCGAAGGCCCTGCCTGATGAACTTCTTTCAGCCTTTGAACAGGCTCCGAATTAATCAACTCTATTAGAACAGGCTCAGTAATCTTCACTTCACCGTAAACAGGATCATCAATCTCCATAACTAAAATCAGGTAGAACTAGAATTAAATACAACAAGGCCTTTAGTAGCTAACAAAAATCTTAAGCCAAAAAAAAGGTTAGGCCTAGGCGCTGTAATCTAGGCCTTCATGCAGCACCACATACTCATCCGAATGCAGTTCTGGCTCCACTTCTATATCCTCTACAGCTTCTACATCGACTTTAATTCCATGGCCTTCAAGATCAGAATCAACCGACTCATCACCTAGCTCAAGATACGAATCTCCTTCAGCATTCCTTAACTGATCCGGGTTTAAGGCCTGCCTCGCGTTTGAAAGAAAACCTATCTCGTCGGCCGCATTGTAAAGTAATGCTCCAGAAACACCTAAAACTACAGCAGACGCTTCAGGGTGCTGATAGGATAGTTCAACGGCGGAATCGCCTATTAGTGAAAAACCTTCGTTATACGACAGTACTGCTCCAGAACCGGTCAAAAAAGACAGAGTTTTCCCAGTCCTACTTGTAACAGCATCGTGTGTCGACTCTAAAGTCCTGTGAATCAGGCCTCGATCATCATAAGTTTCTTCAAGCGATCTGGAAACTCCGAATTCTTGTTCAGGGTTTTCAGGGTTTCTACCAGGTTTAGATCTCAAACCTTCTTCAATAGATTCTATCATGAATTAAATTTAGAAATCAAATTATTTATATCTGCCACTTTAAAGTCACAACGACATCCTCTGTTTTTTGAAGACTTTTTATTTAGGCACAGACAAAAAATATTTCATGGACCGCTCAGTAGCCTATTTCTCCATGGAGATCGGAATAAATCAGGAAATCAAAACATACAGCGGAGGCCTAGGCGTACTAGCAGGAGATACTTTAAAATCTGCGGCAGACTTAGGCCTAAATTTTTCTGCTGTAACGCTGATGTACCGCGAAGGATACTTTAAGCAAGTCCTAGAAAACGGTATGCAGACAGAAGAACCGCAGGAATGGGATTACTTCAATCTCTTAGAAGATACTGGCGTAAAGACAACTGTAAATATTAGAGGGGAAGAAATCGATGTAAAGGCCTGGAAATACACCATTGATGGAGAAGATGGTGGAGTCGACGTATACTTTTTAGACACAGGATTAGATTCTAATTCTGATTATGGTAAGGCGCTTACATCGTCGTTGTATGATGGCGATGACGAATTCAGGCTCAGCCAAGAAGCCTTGCTGGGTATAGGCGGTGCGAAAATGGTCGAAGAGCTAGGATTGAATCCTGGTTTTTTCCATATGAACGAAGGCCACTCCGCATTGCTGACTTTAGAAGCATCGGGCAAGAAAATATTCACTACTCACACGCCCGTACCTGCTGGCCACGACAGTTTCGACAAGGAAACAGTTGAATCTGTTTTAGGAGAAAAATCAGAAAACTTGGATTTAGAAAATGGTCTGAACATGACTAAACTGGCCTTAAAGCACTCAGACTACAACAACACTGTTTCCGAGAAGCATAAAGAAGTTTCAGAGGAAATGTTTCCTCAGCACTCTTTCAATGCAGTAACAAACGGAGTCCACTCAAAAACTTGGACTTCCCAACCCTACCAAAGCCTCTTCGATAAACACCTGCCTCTGTGGAGAAAAGATTCTCAAAGACTACACAAGGCCTTGACAATACCTGATAGAGAACTCTGGGAATCAAATATCCGGGCAAAAAAGTCCCTTAACAACATTCTTCATGAAGACATAGACGTAAACACGTTTACGATCGGATTCGCAAGACGGAGCACAGCCTACAAAAGGCCTACACTTATATTTAAGGACTTGGAAGAACTTGAACGCCTCGGCAAAAAATATCAAGGCCTAAACCTTGTTTACGGTGCAAAAGCGCATCCTAAGGACACGCACGGCAAAGAGTTGATTCAGCAGATCCTGCAGTATTCGGAACTGTTAGAAAATGTTGATGTGCAGTTTGTAGAAAACTATAGCATGGACGATGCGCTGAAAATGGTTTCTGGGTGTGATCTCTGGTTGAACAATCCTGTTAGAGGTAAGGAGGCCTCAGGAACCTCGGGAATGAAGGCAGCACACAACGGAACCCCTCAGCTCTCAACCCTTGACGGTTGGTGGCTTGAAGGCCATATTGAGGACGCGACAGGATGGAGCATAGGCGAAAATTATGTAACAGGAGAGGATGAAGACCGAGTTGACTCCAAATCCATTTACCGGAAACTAGACCGTATTCTTTCAATATATCATAACGACAGAGAAGAATGGATAAACGTAATGAAACACTGCATAGCTCTCAACGCATCTTACTTCAACACTGAAAGAATGATCAAGGAGTATGTAACTAAGGCCTATCGCTGATTTTCTTTAGTAAATTCAAATTGTCAGAAATTATAGCATCAACGCCAGCATCCTTCAATCTAGATGCTTCAGAGTAGTTATTTACCGTCCATGGCCTAATGTCTAAACCTTGTTCTTTTGCCATAGACACTCTTTTACTCGTCGTTATGTAATTTGCCGGATGTAAGGCATTACAATTGATTTCCAAGGCCTTCTCCATTTTAGAATGCCATCCAGTTAAAAAAATATAAGCTGTTTCATAGTCTTGGAGAGCTTCTAAAGGCTTTTTTAGAAAAGAAGAGTATACTACATGTATTGGGTAGTTTGAGCAAATTTCTGGTAGCTGAGATTCAAAACCTTGTTCTTTGAGTTCAACGTTTAGGATCGTGTTTTTAGGAAGGTTATCTAGAACCTCTTTTAATCTCGGAACACTTTTTGATGCGCTTTCTTGAAAATCATTAAAAGCTGTGTTATCAACAGACTGGGCACGTCCATTAACCTCTACTATTCCGTCATGAATGACAACTATTTCTCCCGTTTTACACTGCCTAACATCTATTTCGACTCTGCCGCATTTTTTCGCAGCCTTTTTAACCGCCGAAACACTGTTTTGGTTTTCTGGACAGCCTCCTCTGTGAGCAAAAAAATCCATCTAGTTAACAATTTTATCCTTCCAAAATAAATAACGCTCTGCTTAACTAATCTTCGACCAAGGCCTCTATCTGGTATGTCTTCTGACACTGGGGATAACCTTCACAACCCCAAAAATATCCGTAACGGCCTTCTCTAATCCTCATCGGCATACCGCATTCTGGACAGGCCACGTCTCTAGGCTCATTTTCTCTGTGCTCTTTACAGACAGGTTGGCGGGCAGAATTCTTCGTTGTAGCATTCTTGCCGCAGAACACGCACTTAGTCATTTTAGTTTCAGGAGTCATAAAAATCAGATTCAGCGCAGAATCTTAATATAACCTCTAGACCCAAAAATAAAGTTGTTACTGTTGAAACATAAATAAAGTTTTGATTATTTCTTGTTCTTTATGCGAGACATTTACTACCACGGCAGAGGAGTAGAAGGCCTAAGAGATATAGCTGAAACAGGCAGAATCAAAGGCTCTCTTGTAAAAAGCGATGAACTGTTTCCCGAACTTAGAGCGGAGATAGGCCTAGACTACGAAAAAGCAGTATGGATTACGAAAGACCGAGAATGCGCTGAAGTATATGGCTGGGGAGGCGGCTACCTAGAACTCGACTGTCAAGACCTAAATGTAATAGAAGACCCAGACTCGTGCTACTCAGTACTTGTCCGAGATGAACTGCCTATAGACCACGTTGAAAGAATAATGGTTGAAGAAAAACCATCAAGAAACAGAGACCTGACTCTAGAAATAGCAGACCTACTGAGCGAAGAACACTTGGACATACCAATAGGATCATACAGAGGAAAAAGATTTGAGGTAGCTCCTCAGGCCTCGGACTAACTTATTTTTCCCTCTCTTACTTCTTTAACGTACTCTGCAGCGTTAAGGCCTGCAATACATCCTTGACCTACTGAAACCGCTAACTGTTGAACTCCTTTATCGTTGACATCTCCGGCAGCGTAGAGGCCTTTGACACCCGTCCTCATCTGGCTGTCAACTTCTATTCTGCCGCTCTCAGTCTTTCCAACAAGGCCTGTCAAGTCAGAGTTGGGTTTGGTGCCTATCTCAATGAATACGCCGGGGACTTCTAAGGTTACTTCTTTACCGTTTTTATCGATCACTGCTCCTTCCAAAAGTTGGTCTCCATAAAATTCTACTATCTCTGAGTTTTCCCAGTGCTCAACTTTATCGTGCTCTTTAATTCTATCAATAGTGATTTCTTCGCCAGAAAACCCTTCGCTGCGGTTAATCACATATATTTTCTCAGCAATATCTGTCAAATAATCCACAGCCTCTGTAGCAGCGTAACCAGCACCTACAACCGCAACCTCTTCCCCCTGATAAAGCGGTCCGTCACATACTGCACAGTATCCTACGCCCCTTCCCGCATATTCTTTCTCTCCTTCAGCACCGAGCTTTCTTCTACTGCCTCCTGTGGCAATAACTACAGATAAGGCCTCCAGTACTTCCCCGTTCTCCAGCTCCACTTCAAAATGGTCAGGCCTCCTTATATCTACAGCTCTATGACCTAAAACTTCTTCGACATCGTAGTCTCTCATATGTTCGACGTAGCGCTCAGCAAGTTCAGGGCCTTCAATCGATTTGAATCCAAGATAGTTCTCAACGACATCAGTATTGTTTATCTGGCCTCCATACTCGTCAGCCACAACAGTAACATCTACACCCGCTCTAGAAGCGTAAACTGCTGTACTCTGAGCCGCAGAAGCTCCACCAATAACAACTAACTCCCTTACCATAGATAACTATCGCAACCGAATATTCAAAAGATATAGTAAAAATAAGTTGCTTAAGTTCGAAATCTAAACTGGGTAACTCCATCGATTGGAAAAGGGTTTATAATTCCTTCAGGCCTATCATGTAAATAAAGGAAGGCGGCATTGGTCCAGTGGCACGACATCACGTTGCCAACGTGGAGACCCGGGTTCAAATCCCGGATGCCGCAAACCTTTTCTAATAATTAATTGACTGAGACATCTCTTACATCAAACCCGTTTTGTTCGAGCAGTTTTGATATTTCATCAACTTTTTTCTTTGCGTCTTCTTGAGCGAAAGGTTCTTGAACTGCTGTAGCTTTCACATCCCAGCGCCCAGATCTAGATTCAGGTATGTAAGTTATTACTATATTGAATCCAGGAACCGCTAAGGAAGATAAGTTATCCGAGTTGTCCTGTGACTTCTCAGAACTTTCTAGGCTTGTT
>LKMX01000042.1 GCA_001564035.1 Nanohaloarchaea archaeon PL-Br10_U2g27 | reverse complement strand
CTTCTACGTCTTGCTCGAACTCTGCGTCATCAGATGACAGGAAAATGAATATTGCAAAAGCCATGAATATTGCCATTGCAAAAATTAAAACTTCGGCAATCATTCCCTGGCCTTTAAGGTGAGTATACATGAAGTATCACCTCTAAAGGAGGATTATCCTCTCTTTTAATTAATGCAGGGCTCCAGACAGAGTCTTGAACTTCTGTAAAGCGGCATTGGATGGTTTCAGGCTCTTCGGCGTACTCGTTTTCATCGCTCAAAACCTGGACTCCGAAAGCAAACTCTTCGCCATCAAGGCCTGTAACCTCGCTGATGTAGCAGTTATCGTTCCTAGTGTGGAAACCGGCTTCTCCATCTTCCGGATCCTCGTTACTCAGCAGATCTACTGGCATAACAGCTCGCCGTTGATCATAATCCACATCTGTTTCCGAGAGAGCGGGATCATAATTCAACAAGTTCTCTAAAATCATTGCTTGGCGGTAATCCTCTTCGGACGCCATATCAACATCTGCGCTGAGATCATGCAAGCCTCCGACATAAAGATTTATGATTATGGTTAGGCCTATGATGAGCATTATCAAATAAGGGATTTTTGTCACCAAGTTGTACAGGTCTATTGGCAATCACCTGATGTAAAGTCAAGAATTGTCTCATCTTCGTCATCCCTTTTTTCCAAGCATAGGCCTTCAACCTCTGTGAGTTCACTGGAGCCGTTTATCTCGTCTACAGACAAGTGGTTGAGATCTCTTGACTCTTCAGCATCTCGGAACTGCAGAATGATTTCGCTTCCATCAATTTTGTATTCATATCTTGAGATAGGCAGCTCCAGATGCCCCTGCGGCAAGCTGTCAACTGCTATTGCAGCGTTCTCGACTCTGTCCGCCTGTGCGTCAGCGGTTTCCTCCATTAGAAAACTTTCTGTATAGTTTTGGGAGCCATAAATTATACTTATCAGTATCAGGAACGTTATCCCGGCTTCAAGCATTGAAAAAGGGTATGAGGTCTGGCCTTTCAAGAATTGCTCACCTCTATTCCGTCACCGGATTCGTCTATCAGTATTCTATGATTTCCTGTCGGTATAAGGCCTTCATCTTCTCCTTCAAAATCTATGCTGTTCTCTATGTCTACGTTACAGTCTAGTGTTCTTTCAGGATCATTTTCTTGATTATCGTATTTTAGAGTGTCTTCTTCAAGAAGGATGCCGTTCTCTCTAAGCGCCAGGTCTGCGCTGGCTGTGAAAGTTATCTGGCCTTGATCTTCTAATCTCTCACATTCCTGCTCTATGCTTTGCGCCAAGTTGTTGAATTCGTTTGTGTCGCTGTGGGCCTGAGTGTCTTCTCCAAAGTTCATCGTTATGCTTACTACAATCCCTATTCCTACTACGGTCATTAAGGCGGATACAATTATGAATATTGGGCTGTTTGTGGCGCTCAAAACTTAATCAACTCCGTTACCGTTTTCATTGAATAAACCGCAGTCTGCGTCATCAGAATCAGTCAAGACGTCGCCTATACAGTCCGAAAAAAATCCTCCTGTATCCTCAACGTTCTCTTCTCCTTCGCTCCAAGCGTTGTCAGCAGCTACGAACACGCCGACCAAAACCATAATCGCCAAAGCCACGGTAATCACCACTGTTACCGCAGTTCTCATTCTTCCGGACCGTTAAAACCAAGATCCAGGTTTTCGGATACAAACTCTTCAAGGCCTGCAATATTTCCGCTGAGTATAAGCCCCACAATCACCAAGATCATGACTCCCACTACCAATGACATTACAACAGTTAGAGATACATCAAGGCCTTTCACAAACAGTTAATTTGTTGGCTTCGTTGAAATAGGTTTTCAAACAAAAAAACGTTAATTGCCTGAAGGCATCGTCAAATTGCTTAAAAATGAGTCAACCAAGCTGTCAACCACGGTCTCAAACGTCAAATACATCAAAACAACCATCATAACGCCCAAAGCAATCATGGTGACGGTTTTTATCGACAGATTAACTCCTCCCTTCATAGTCCTCCGCCTCCCTGAGTGTCAAAACTCCACTCTCCGTCATCAGCGTCACAGCTCCATGTTCCGGAATCTGTTTCGATTTCTTTTAGGTCTTCGTCAAGGCCTTCATCACATAGGTGCCATTCTGCGAACTCTAAATCATCGGGATTGTGGCATAACAAATCGCTGTAAAGCTCGTTCCATCCGTCATTAGGATTGCTAGGCCTCAATTCACCTGCTTCCGGGCCTATAGTAGATCCGTCTAGCGCACCTATCTCGTCAATCAGATCGTCCGCATAGATCGGAGTATCAGGATTGCCGGGTCCTCCGCCTTCATCTACTCTAGGTGATTCATCAATATAGGCGCTTGGAAAATTGCCGTCATTTTGCCTTATGTGTGTGCCAGTAGTGTAAGTCCTTAAACTGGCTGCATCACGTTGACCAAACCCTCTTTCTTCGTGGAAATACATTTCACAGCTATCAGGGCCTCCTAAATTGTCTTCGTCGGCGTGATCTCTCACCCAGTCAGAGCCTCGTCTTTCACCAGTCTCCATTAAATCAAAGTTCTCTGTCTCAGGCCAATCAGTCGCCCCATCTCCAACACCAGCTCTTACAAAGATCTGGCTGCCCGTATAAGGCCCGACATACGGATCAGGAGAGCCTAGTTCTTCGCCGTCCCCACAAGATTCCATTTCCGTCTGTTCAATAACAATTCTTGGATAGTAGTCCTCTGAACCATCAGCATCGCCTGCGCCTTCATTTTGAGGCGTCTCAGCGTTTAATTGGATATAACCTTTGTCTCCGGGACAAAGCTGTACCTCGAAATATTTGTCTTCAACGGCTTCTTCTAAATTTTCTTTTTCGCACTGTGTCTGAGGGCTGCCTCCTGCTACTTGTTCTATGCCGCAGTACCATATCCTTTCCTCGAAATCGTCTAGATCCTCTTCTATCAATAAGTTTGATCTTGAGTCGCCTACACCTTCTTCAAAGAAATAAACGAAATTTCTTCCTGTACCGTGATATAGTTCGTTTGGGCTGCCTCCAGAATCTTCAAGGCCTTCTTCCGAAATATGTTCCTCATACATTTTACTTGATACTCCAGCAACATTGGTGTCTAGCCAGTAATGATCTCTGTCCTCGTCTATTTTTATTTCTTCTTTGATTTCGAACTGTTCTCGTGAGTAGATGCCTCTCATGTTGTTGTCGTCGGGGCCTCCTCCTAGCATGCCTCTGCCTGGAATAGCTTGTAGTGGGTCTCTTATGACGCTTGTGTCGCCTCCAAAGCATGAAGGGTTTTGTCCTAGGCCTGTATCTTCTAGACCTGGGTATCCTTGTTCTCCGTCATTAGGCCATCCGTCAAGAGGTTCTCCATCGTTTCTTTCGATTACTTGTTCACAGTCGACTGCTCGGTCTCTGACGAACATTGCTAGGTCTGATAACTGTCTTTCGTTTTCTATTTCGCTTGTCAAATCTGCAGAAGTTCCTATGTTCTCAAAGCTTTCCTGCATTGCGTTTCCTAGTGCGCCTAGTGTTGCTACTGATATGAATAGTGATGCTATCATGAGTGCTAGTACCAGTTTTATGATTGAGCTGACGCCCATTCCTTTCAAAGACACTGTATTGATATTATTGTTTGATGTAGAATTTAATGGTTTTTAGTAATGCTGCTCGGGCGAATCTGCAGTCATTCTTCCTCAACTAGGTTCCATTCGCCCTCTTCTGCGTCACAGCTCCAAGTTCCATCTTCAGTTTCTACTTCTTTTAGGTCTTCGTCGAGGCCTTCATCACATAAGTGCCATTCTGCGTAATTTGAGTCGTCAGGGTTTGCGCATACTAGGTCTCCGTATAACTGGTTTATGCTGATGCCTGTGCTTGTTTCTACGTGTAGTTCTCCGGGGTCGTCTATTTGTTGGCTGTCGAGGCCTGTTCCTCCTTCTGTTGTGCTCATTTCGTTCATGAGGTCGAATGCTGGGTATTCTTCCCAGATTGTGGGCGGAGGGTTGCCAGTTCCTAATCTTGATCTCCATCTGTGTGTGCTTGATGAGAATTCTAGCCCTGAGTCTGTGAAGTCATTGTGGTCTCGTTCCATTAATGTTCCGATATCGTAGGTTCTGAGTGTGGCTTCTCGTGCCTCGCCGCTTCGAGTTTCATCTCTGAAGTATATTTCGCATCTGTTGCTGTTTCCTGTGTAGTCATTCCGGTTGAATTCTTTGTTTTCATCTTCTGCCATTTCTTCTGCGTCGTCTAAAGCCCATTCACGGCCTTGGCGTTCTCCTACCTGTTTTAGTTCAAATGCTTCTACATCAGGCCATTGGTGGCCTGAGGTAAGAGATTGTTCGGCATGGATGAATATTTGGTTTCCTGTGTGTGGTCCGGAGTATGGTTCTGGTTCGCCTACGTCTTCTCCGCAGGATTCCATTTCCGTCTCTTCAATAACAATTATAGGGTGTAAGGGGTCAGAGGAGGTCACGCCGTCATAATCGTAGTATTCTCTATTGGATTGTACGTATCCTCTGTCTCCTTCACATAGTTGTACAGTAAATTCTATGTCTTCTGGATCGACCTCTTCTAGGTCCACATCTCCTAGATTTGTTCGTTTCTCTAAGTCTATTGACGGATCTTTCAAGAATATCACGGCCTCTGATACTTCTGTCTCTGGAGCATCTGCTAAAAATCCGTATACTACAGAGTCTCTTTGTATCCAGTCAATTGTTCCGTCTACCGCTCCGCCAATGGTTCCGGTCACGGTGTCGATTAGGCCATCGTCTTCGTCATCCAGTTCTTGTTGCAGGTCTTCAGGAGATCCTGCTACGACGTTCCCTAACTCGTTTTCCAGCCAGTAATTTCCGTTGTTAGTATCAAGCAAGATTTCATCTGTTATTTCGAACTCTTCTCTAGAATAGATGCCCGGCATGTAGTTTTCGTCCTCTCCATGAGTCCCTAATCTTCCAGGGGTTAATTCCCAGCCGTCTCTCAGTGCGCCGGTTTCTCCACCAAAACAAGGAGGAGTGTTTCCTAGGGTCGTATCCTCTAATCCTGGATATCCGTAATCAATATTTCTAGGATCTCCTTCGCTTACTGCGTCTTCATCAGGATCATTTATTTTATCTACTACGTCGCAGCCCTCGTTGACCGCGCGATCCCTAGAAAACATTGTAATATCGGAGAGGCCTTCCACATCCTCTATCTCTGCTGTGAAATCGGTTGCGTCTCCAATATTTCCAAAGCTCTCCTGCAATGCGTCGCCCAAAGACCCCAAGGTAGCTACTGATATGAAGAGAGAGGCGACCATGAGCGCTAGCACTAGTTTTATGATTGAGCCGACGCCCGTTCCTTTCAGCATATTGATCTACCTGTCATATCTGCGATGATGCTTCCAACGTTTCTTAATAGGCCTACGCAGCTTGCAGCGTCTTCTGCTCCGAGTATGGCGGGGAGGAATAGGGCTAGGAATATTGCTGCTACGAAAATAGCTATCACTAGGCCTACTATTACATCAACTGTTTTCCCCTCAGTTCCTTTCAGAGACACTGTATTAGAAATGTTGTTTGTTGTTGAATTTAATGTTTTTTAGTCGAATGCGG
>LKMX01000041.1 GCA_001564035.1 Nanohaloarchaea archaeon PL-Br10_U2g27 | reverse complement strand
TCTAACTAACAACTATGGATTCCCAAGAAGATCAACTTTATGTAAGAATAGAACAAGATGATTATCTGCTTCAAGAGCTTAACGATATCGCTCAGCTAGTTGCAACAATACAAGAAGCTACAGAAATAATTCGCCAAATAAATAGTATAAAGGAGGAATCTTTAGAAAAAGTAAACGAAAATATAAACCATCTAGACGATAAACTAGAGAATTTAGATCAAGCACTCCCTAGATTAGATGAGCAAGGAGCTCAAAAACAGCCTGTGGAAGCACAGCAGTTTGAACCGCAAGAAATAGAGGTTGACGAATCAGTAGACGAACTACACCAAGAATTAGAAAACTTGAGGAACGAACTGTCTAATCTTTAATCGGATCGGTAAAAAGAATTGAAGTAAGAATATAACAGGTTAGAAAGCCTTTTTCTTTGATTTATATTTCTGTATTTAGCTCATCTGTACTGAAAATACCCTAAATATAGGTAGTGCTGGGGACAGGATTCGAACCTGCGAACCCCTGCGGGAACAGATCTTGAGTCTGTCGCCTTTGGCCACTTGGCTACCCCAGCATATTAGTTACAAAGAGTTTAGATTGGGATCCTTCTTTTGATTTTAGAGATCTAGTAAAAACTTCTTAGAGAATAAACTTTTTCTATTCAAACCTTATGCTTCGTCTCTTGCCTACCTTTCTGGGGTTAGGGGAAAGAATACGATAAGCATCGTTTCTGACTTCTGCGAACTTACCGCAGCTAGGACATTTAGTGTAGCCAGAATGGTCTTCGTTCATCTTGGAATTATAGCCACATCCACAAACTACTCTCGTACTTGTAGAATCGACTTCTAAATCAATATGTTCTAGAATGGTGCCTCTAGTAAAGTAATTAAAAAGCCTCTCAAACTGACAAGGGTCGCATAAATTCTCATTTATCTGTATATGGGCATGACCATTCGTCGAAATACTAGATAAATCTTCTACCAAACTTATCAATACGTTGCCAACTTTATCCATTAGTTATTTTTTCTCCAATTCGCTCATTTAATACTCCGCCCATGATATTTTGTCCCCTCTACGATATCACATATATACTGAGACACATTTATTATACTTATTCGAAAAAGCCTTCTATGACTTTAAAAGTTCAAATAAAGTCTTAAAAGCTTTTAACAAACTATTTGTATTTAAAAACACTTAAAAACAAACGAAAACCGTCCTCAAACTAAATAATAAATAAAAATACATCTAAAGACAATAAAAACACTACAAAACAACACAAACGCTGATAACCACACACCAGAAATAAAACATACTTTAAAAGATTCACAGTAAAAATAAACAATACCAGATACAAAACAACACAAAAAACACTAAAAAAACAAAAAAACACCTCAAAAACAAATCTAATCAAATAATAGCGGGGTAGGGCAGCCAGGAGTGCCCGTCGGGCTCATAACCCGGAGGTCCGTGGTTCAAATCCACGCCCCGCTAATTTTGGACTTCTCCGGTTTTTTTGTGTTTGACTATTTAGGAGTTATTCTTTCATAGGCAAGAAACTGATTTTTCATTTCTATTCTTGTAGTAGAGTCAGAAGCTTGTACGGATAGACTTTTATCTGAGAAGAATGGTTTGAAGCAAGAAATTTTTGTGAAGGTTATTATACTTTGGCTGAATAATTCCTTATACTATGAAGATTTTGGGTATTGATGAGGCTGGAAGAGGTCCTGTGGTTGGAAGTATGTTTATAGGAGGCTTCATGATTGAAAAAGAGAATTTAGAAGATCTCGAGGAAATAGGAGTAAAAGATTCGAAGAAACTTTCTGACAAAAAGAGAGAAGATCTGTTGAAGAAGATTGAAAAAGAAGGAAAAGTTTTCGTAAAAGAGATAGAAGCACAGGAGATAGATTCTTTAAGGGAAGTAATGTCTTTGAATGAAATAGAGTTACAGGGATTTGCATCTGTTATAGAAAAGGCAAAAGCAGATAAAGTAGTTATGGATTTGCCTGAACCAAACGGAGAGAGGTTTATAAAAAAAATAAAGAAAGAAATACCTAGGAGCTTGCGAGAAGCAGAATTTATAGCAGAACACGGAGCGGATGACAAATATCCTATAGTCTCTGCCGCATCAATAGTGGCAAAAAGCGCAAGAGAAAAGCATATTGACGAATTAAAAGAAAAATATGATGTTAACTTTGGGTCAGGATATCCTCATGATGAACCTACCCGTGAATTTCTAAGGAAATATTACCAAGAAAAAGAAGAATTCCCTAAAGAAACAAGAATGTCTTGGTCATCAGTACAAAAAATAAAAGAAAAAGCTTCACAAAGCTCAATTGAGGAGTTCTAAAATGTCAATAAAGGCCGAACTAACAGAAAACCAGATCAAAATATGGGAGGAAGATGATGCAAGAGAGATTCATGATGAAAAATACTACGGCAAAATAATGGATGACGGGACTCTGGAATTATCGCTTTCAGAGGGAATGAGTCTTCTAGAAAGAGAAGAAATAACTTTGATATATGACGAAAATCAACTAAGCAAAGAAGAAGCACATAAAGAATTCTCTAGTCGAGATTCTGAATTTGATGAGAAATATGAGGTGTATAAAGACCTAAGGCAAAGAGGATATATCGTAAAAACCGGCTTTAAATTTGGAACACATTTTAGAGTATACGATAGAGGGGTTAACCCTTATGAACAAGGCTCTAAAAGTAACAGAGAGCATACAAAATGGGTTGTACATGCGGTAACTCAAGACAATAAAATGGGTTACGAACAACTATCTCGAGCGGTAAGATTAGCTCAGAATATAAGAGCTAAAATGTTGTGGGGAGTAGTAGACAGCGAAAAAAATGTCACATACTATGAAACTCGGAGAATAACTCCGTAGATAATCTTTCCCTTCCTTTTTCTAATATCCTAGAGGATCAAAAACTGCGGTATCTCTTTTATGTTGGTCTTTTAATCTATTTCCATACCATAAACCGACTAAAAGACCGGTTAGATGAGCTGAACTTGCGAAAAGATCGAAAAATAGCACAGGATGACCTATTAGCGCAGTAACGATATTAAAAACTTCGAACGCTCCAAAGGCGTATACGGCCGTTCTTATTTTCATAGGGATTACAAAGTACAATAAGACTTCTGCCCGAGGATAAAGCTTAGCTACCGCACCTACAACGGCCACAATAGCGCCTGAAGCACCTACGGCAGGCATGAATACTTCTCCGCCTCCGGGCAATGTAGAACCATGTATAATAAATAAAAGATTCCTAAAAAGCACATATCCTAAACTTGCGACCAGTCCAGCAGCAATATAAAATTTCAAAAGCCTTAATCCTCCTATTATCTTTTCTAAAGGTGGCCCGAAAAAGTAAAAGGTAATCATGTTCACAAATAAGTGGAATATTCCTCCGTGAAGAAGCATTACTGTCAGCAGCGTCCATGGACGTTCAATTAGGTAGTCAAAGCTAGGAAATAGAGTTAAAGGATTAAGTTCTGTAGGATCGTCTAGAACAATATCTAGTTCGCCCTCACTTATCGGTGGACTAACTCCAGGCATTAGAGATTGTAGTAAGAAGAATAATATGGTTACTGCAATTATTGAGAAAGCAATGTTATTTCTAAAAGTATTTAGGATGTCTTCCCATAGAGAAGGTTTTTTTATATTTGCTTGAGGTGTTGTCTCTTCTTTAATCTCTTTTTCTTCGAACCATTTCTCGTTTTCTTCTTTTTTCCTCTCTATTTCTTCCTCTAAAGCCTTGCAATCATGGTTTTCAGGAAGTCTGTGATCAGAGCAGAACGTTCCTCCACAATAATTACAAGTAAAGCTCATGGTCTTACTTCCGCACTCATCACATTCGCCCATTTGTACTGACCACTCTCTATCAAATAAAATTACATGAGCAACTTTATCAAAAACCCTGTTGTAAAATAAGAAAGAATGGAAAAAAGATTCTATCAGATACTGGAGAACGTCTTGGTGCCTGATTTTAATTCGCCTAAGATATCTGATACTTCTCCGATATCTACACGTACTTGTTCTGTTGTGTCTCTATCTCTGATTGTGACTGTATTGTCTTCTAGTGTTTGGTGGTCTATGGTAATACAATAAGGAGTTCCAATTTCATCATGCCTTCTGTAACGTCTTCCAATAGTTCCAGAATCATCGTAATCGGTTGAAAATCCTGCTTCTCTTAGATTTCTTTCGAGCTTTTCTGCTTTTCGACCTAGTCCGTCTTTATTCATTAGAGGTAATACAGCAACAAGAGTTGGCGCTACTTCTGGTTGAAAGCTTAATAGGATTCTTTCTTCATCGTCTACAGTATCTGTCGCATAAGAATGGCTTAGAACTGAGTATACAAGTCTGTCTATACCAAAAGAAGGTTCTACTACATGAGGGAAGATTCGTTCGCCTTTTTCCTCTATTTCTATCTTTTCAAACCCGATCTTGTCTTGCGAAATCTCTATCTTCTCGCCATCTATATCTAAAACTACTTGATCAGATTTTATTCTTTCTTCATCTTCTTCTTTTAGTTCTGTCAGTCTTTCGACTATTTTGCCTGCTTTGTCTCCGTATTTGGGTCCTAAGTAGCTCATGTCGGGATTTATTTCCTTTTTCTCTACTTTTCTGGGGCTTTTATACTCTTTAAATATTTTGTAGTCTTCCTCAGAATGCTGATCATGTTTCTTTAGATCATAACAGCCTCTATACGCAAAACCTGTAATTTCTATCCAGTCATTATCTACTTCAGCCTCTGCATCCCAACAATCCACGGCGTAATGTGCTCTTTCTCCTTCTAGGTGCTGCCTGTATCTAAATCGAGTCATGTCTAAACCAATTCGTTCATACCATTTCTTAGAAATGCCTAGATAGTAAGCAATCCAGTCATTCTCAATTATGTTTCTCTCCACAGCATTTTCTATCGTGGTATGTATGTACTCTCCGTCTTCTTTCTCCTGTTCTGTTACAGGATAGAGAGTAACTTCGACATCCTTTATTTTTTCTAGATCTGGTTCATCTTCTTCGGAATCAATAAAATGCTCTAGTTCAGCTTGAGTAAACTCTCTGACGCGTATAATTTCTTTCCTAGGAGAAATCTCATTTCGGTAAGCTTTGCCTATCTGAGTGATTCCGAAAGGTAGTTGATTTCGAGCATATTCTCTGAACCGTGGGAATTCAACAAATATTCCTTGCGCTGTTTCAGGCCGAAGATATCCGGGATTTGAACTACCTGGTCCTATGTCTGTCTCAAACATCAGGTTAAAGCTCTCCACTTCTATACCAGAGAGATCGTTTCCACAGTTAGGACACTTGAGTTCGTGTTTTTCTATTATTTCTTGGATTTTTTCGGTTGAGAATCCTTCTGCTTCTTCTATATCTGTATTGTCTTCTACTAGATGATCTGCTCTATGGCTGTGAAGACAGTTAGGACACTCTATTATCATGTCGTCAAATCCATCTAAGTGTCCGGATGCTTTAAACACGTCTTCAGGCATTATTGTAGGTGCTTCAATTTCTCTGTGACCTTCTTTGTTGCTGAATCTATCTCTCCAGAGTCTTTCTATGTTTCTCTTTAACTCTGCTCCTTCTGG
>LKMX01000040.1 GCA_001564035.1 Nanohaloarchaea archaeon PL-Br10_U2g27 | reverse complement strand
CGCCTGTTTGAATGAAGTCTTCAGGAAGCTCTCTTGAGTAAGGGTTTATTGCTTCTCCCACGATATCGACTTCATCATCAGGAATGACTTCAGGTCCGTCATCTATTGGATCTCCTTTACCGTCAAGAACTCTTCCAAGCAAGTCTTCTGTTACTGGCATCTTCACGTTCTGGTTCAGGAAACGTACCTTTGCATCTTGCCCGATTCCCTGTGTCTCCTCATAGACTTGAACGATTACAACGTCTTTACTGGTTTCGAGTACTTCTCCTTGTTTGATGGCTCCATCAGGAGTCTCGATTTCAACGATGTCTCCGTAGGCTATGTCCTCTGTCTTTTCTACAAAGACTAAAGGGCCTTTTACTTCATTAATGGTCTTGTATTCTTGTTGTGGCATTTGAATCACCTTTTGACTTCTTCAAATTCTTCTTTCATCTGGTTTTTGAGTTCTTTCTTCACATCAAGGAAGTCTTCACTCGTCTTCATCTCGCTGATCCTGTTCTTTGAATCAATTGAGATAATCTCTTCTACAACTGCTCCGTCTTCTAGAGTTTCATAGGCCTGATCAGCCCAATCCAGTATGAGCTCCAGTATGTGATATGTTTTTTCAGGGCTGCTGTACTGGTCTACAGGATGGAAAGCGTTTTGCTGCAGGTAGAACTGCTTGATCAAAGTACCTATCTCTAATGTGAGGCGTTCTCTGTCCGGAAGCGCATCTTTACCGACGAGCTGAACTGTTTCCTGTAGTTCTCCGTCTTTTTGCAAGATGTCTCTCATCCTTTGAATGTTGTTCTGCCAGTCTTGGCTAACTTCTTCCTCAAAGTAGTCGGAGAGTTTTGAACCGTAACCTGAGTATGAGTCATCCCATGAAATCGATGGGAAGTGCCTCTTCTCCGCTAGGCCTGTGTCGAGAGCCCAGAAGTTCTTTACTACTCTTAAAGTGTTTTGTGTGACTGGTTCGGAGAAGTCTCCTCCCGGAGGGCTTACCGCTCCAACGATTGAGACTGAACCCGGCTTTTCAGGGCCTAGAGGCGTTACTCTTCCTGCTCTTTCGTAGAATTCTGCCAGTCTGCTGGATAGGTATGCTGGATATCCTCTTTCTCCAGGCATCTCTTCCAGGCGTGCAGATACTTCACGCATTGCTTCCGCCCAACGCGAAGTTGAGTCAGCCATCAGCGCTACGTCGAGACCCATATCTCTGAAGTATTCTGCAATAGTCACTCCTGTGTAGATCGAGGCCTCACGTGCTGCTACGGGCATGTTTGAAGTGTTTGCGATCAGTACTGTTCTGTTTATGATTTTATCTCCTGTCTGAGGGTCTTCGAGTTCTGGAAACTCTTCTAGTACTTCGGTCATCTCGTTTCCACGTTCTCCGCATCCGATGTATACAATGATGTCTGCATCAGAGAACTTTGCGAGTGATTGTTGCGTAACTGTTTTTCCTGTTCCGAATCCTCCAGGTACTGCTGCTGTTCCTCCTTTTGCCAGCGGGAATAGACCGTCTAGCACTCTTTGTCCTGTTACAAGAGGTACTTCCGGTTTGAGATCTTTTTGGACAGGCCTGGCATCTCTGATAGGCCATTCCTGTCTCATTGCCATTTCTTCACCGTTTTCAAGCTCTACTACTGTTTCTTTTACTGTGTGTTCGCCAGTTTTTACTTTTGCTACTTCTCCTCCTTCAAAATTTGGAGGCACCATTACTTTGTGTTTTCCATAGGTGACGTCTACTGTTCCGACTACGTCTCCTGATTGTACTTTGTCTCCTTCTTCTACTCTTGGTGAGAAGCTGTATTCTTTTTGTGGGTCGATTCCTGGAGCATCTTCTCCTCTCTCGATAAAGTCTCCGCTGAGCTCTTGTAGTTCGACTAGAGGCCTTTGCAGTCCGTCGTAGATGCTTCCTAGCAGGCCTGGTCCTAGTTCTACGGATAGTGGTTGTTCCGTGTTTTCTACTGGTTCTCCTGGTTTTACGCCTGTTGTGTCTTCGTAGACTTGGATGTATGATTTGTCGCCTTCTATTTGGATGACTTCTCCCATCAGGCCTTCTTCTCCTACTGAGACTACGTCGTACATCTGTGGTTCCATGTCTGTGGCTATTACGACGGGGCCTGCTACTTTGTAGATTTCTCCTGGCATTATATTTCGCCTCCGCGATTGCTTGCCGTGGAAATGCTTTGTTTTTTGTTCATTGTTTGTGTTTCACCTTTAGTATTCATTTTGTGATGTCAGCTCCGATTGCTGTTTTGATTTTCTGTTTTAGTCTTTGGCTTTCTGCTTGTTCCGATAGGCCTATTATGACAGGGTCGACTGATTCTTCGATTTTTTGCCTTGTCTTTTTCCTTGCTTTCTGGATTAGTTCTTCTTCTGTTATGATTATTCCTAGTTCAGGGTTTTCTAGGAGTTCTTCCATTTTTGCGTCTATGTCTTCAGGAGTATAGGTTTTTTGTATTCCGGCCAGTCTGAAGCCTAAAGTGAATTTTTCGCTCCCTACAACTGCTATCTCCTTCTTTTTGTCTTCTTCCATTTTTTATCACGTTAAAACCAGGTTTTTCTGGATCATTTCTCGGTTTTTGATCCCTGTTTCTTTTGCCCTGACAATCATTCTCAAGTTTTCGATCTCTGCTTCCTTCGCCACTATGTAGCCTATTACTGTTGAAAGGCCTAAGGGTTCTCTGTGCATTGTTTTCAACGCTTCTGTCAGTCTTTCCTGCTCGATAGAATGCTCCAACTCTTCCAGGGTTTCTCCCTCGGCGCCTGTGATTTCTTTTACTTTCGCCACCACATTTTCGTAATCGTTTTCACCTAGTAGGCCTTGAATTCTTTCGTCGTCGAGGCATGTGAGTTCCGGCTCAATTTTTGATGATTCTAGGCCGTGTTTTTTGAGTCTGAGCATTATTTTGAGATCTCTGTAGAGCAGCTCTGTTTTTACGAAGTTCTTGAATTCTTTGCTTCTTGTCTTTGAGGATATTTTGCGTAGGTCTTCCGCGTAGGCTTGGTCAAGTTTTCTTTCAATTTCTTCAGTCGATTCTAGGCCTTGAATTTTTTCTTGATAGTCGATTGGTGAGTCTTCAAACTTTATTGTATTTTTGATTTCTTCGAAGCTCATTTCCTCGATTTCTTCGGCTTCTAGTTCGATTGTGTCTATAGGATATATTATGTTTTCAAGTTTTTCTGCCGATCCGCTCTGCTTCCATCTTAGGATTCTTTTGTAGTTGAGGATATCAAATCTCCGGGTATAGGCCTTTATAATTGGTTCTGCGTCTTGTGAGGATATTTTGACGAGGTGGTTTATAGTGTTTGAAAGGTTTAGGTTTAAAGCTCGTTCTATCAGGTCTGCTCCATCGAAATCCGATCCGAGCTGGTTTATCTCGGTGCTGTATTCTCCTTCCTCCATTTTTCTGGAGATCTCGTTTACCTGCATCTTCAGCAAGTTTTTATACTCGCTGTCTGAGTAGAGTTTTGCTTTTTTCGCAGATACGCGAGCGCACATGTAAGGATAGTCCTTCATCATTCAACCTCCGAAAAAAGCTTCTTCGAAACCTTTCCCCTATACTTTTTCCTGTACTCGGAAACGATTCGGTCATAAGAAAGGTTCAATGACTTAGAGCCATCACTGTTCTCCAGTACAAGGCCTTTCTCATCCATTTCCTCGTAACGGTCATCTATGAGGGATTCGAATTCTTTGGAGGCCTTTATTTGTGCCACTTCGAACCCTGCTGATTCTTCAGCGTTCTTTAAAAGTTGTTTTTTCTGGTCTTTAGACAGATTTTCTAACTCTTCTCTAAACTTTTTGAACAGTTTCTGCATTTCGTTTTGTTTTGCTTGTTGAACCCTCTTCTTTGAGTCCATTCGAGCCTTAGAAACTGTTTTTTGCTCCATTTCTTCCTTTTCTTTCTCTGTCTCCTGTTCAATCTTTCCCTCGATTTGTCGGGCTTGTTCTTTTGCGTCTTCGAGTATTTTTTCAGCTTCAGCTTCAGCTTCTTCGGTTATCTGTGAGGCCTTCTTCTCTGCCTCGTCCAAGATCTCGTTTTTTACTTGTTCTAGTCCCATAGTATGTGTTTAAATAAAGTGGTGTTGAGGCCCTTTGCAGGGCCTCTATCGGTTTTTAAATGAATCCTGCGATCACTAGTGCAACAACTAGTCCGAAGATAACGATTGTCTCCGGGATAGCTACTAGAATCAGTACTTTACCGAATAGACTGTCGTCTTCGGCCAGTGCTCCGATTCCTGCTGTTCCAACCTTTGCTTGAGCCCAAGCTGTTGCTAGGGCGGCTACAGAGATTGCGATTGCTGCACCGAGTGCTGCTCCAGGTTCTAGTGCCATTGTTTTTAGGTTTTCACCTCGAAATATTGTTTTGTCATCGAAAATGCAGTCACTGTTCTTTACCTCCGAATGGACTGTATTTTCTTCCTCCACCGCTGTAGAACCATCCGAACTGTTCTACATAGTGTAACCTGATTCCTTGAAGGAATCCTTCCATAATTTTGATGAATGTCAGCATTATATGGCCGACAATCAGTATTAACACTCCTCCTGTTATTCCTAGCATCGTGCCTGATGCTAGTGCAGGGCCTGCGATCGCGTTAACTGTTCCTGCGAGCGTGTATGCGGCCATGCAGACTCCGAAAAGCCGCAGGTATGATAATATGTTTGAAACTAGGCTTGGGATTTCAACTATTGCTTCTATTCCTTCTCCTTTGTACATCATGACTAACGTTGGTACCATCATTCCTAGGCCTGTTATCAGTCCTGGTGTGGATCCATACGTTGTGTAGACGAAGTAGGCTGCTACTGCTGCTATCTGGAAAAATATCCATGAGATTTTGGCGAAAACTGCTTCCAGCAGGCCATGGTGCACGTATTCGTTGTACGCGCCTATTAATAGGCCTAAGTTGACGTGTGCTACGCCTATTCCTATTGTGAGGTAGAATATTTCTGTCCACCAATCGGCCCTGTAGAAAGGAGACTCATATATCTGGAATCCGAACATTTCTCCGTAAAGCAGTCCAAAGAAGAAAGTGGCTGCAGATGTCCAGAGCAGTGCTTTAAACATGTCTGCTGCTGCAGGAAACATTTTCATCGCCCCATAGAAAACTACTGACATAGATAACCCGTATCCTGCGTCCCCAATCATCAAACCAAAGAATAGTGGGAAGGTTAAGAGTATCAAAAAGCTTGGATCTAGCTCTCCATATTTAGGCCTGGAGATAAGATCTGTAAGCGACTCAAAAGGCTGAACAATATCATTGTTATCATATTTTACTGGAGGATTATCTCCTTCGGACGTTTCAACATGGATCTTATTGTCTGTAACCTTCTCTAATCTGTCTTTGACTTTCTCCACTTGTGAAGCAGGTATCCATCCTTCTACGATAAAGGCCTTGTCTGTTGTACCGAAGTTTAGCGGTGCTTCTGCTTTCTCAATTCTTTCAGTGAGGTATTCTTCAACGTAAGCCAGTTTAGAAGCCCATTTGCTTGACAAGTTTTTAAAGTCGTTTTCTAAGGCCTGTATCTCATTCTCTACTTCTTTTAATTCGACTGATAGTTTGCGGACAATGTCTGACGGAGTTCCTTCCTCTAGCGATGGAGCTTCCAACTTTTTGGCATTCAACCTATTTATT
>LKMX01000009.1 GCA_001564035.1 Nanohaloarchaea archaeon PL-Br10_U2g27 | reverse complement strand
TGCAGTGTTTGAGGGTACTGCAAACCCTATACCGGAGAATGATCCTGTATCGGTTTCTATTGCTGTATTGACGCCTATTACTTCTCCGTCTCTGTTCATTAATGGGCCTCCGCTGTTACCAGGGTTTATTGCTGCATCAGTTTGTATAACGTTTCTTATAGAGAATCCGCCTTCAACCGTTATGCTTCTACCTTTCTGTGATACTATTCCTTGGGTTATGGAGCTTTCAAGCCCGAAAGGATTTCCTATTGCCACGGCAGTTTCTCCAACATCCACATCTTCTGTATCAGCGAACTCAAGCGGTTCTAAACCATCTCTATCGATCTCTAACACTGCAAGGTCTGTATGTGGGTCAAGACCTATTACATCAGCACGGTAACCTTCTCCATCGCTGAAAAACACGTCAACACTGTCTCTTCCGCTTACCACGTGCTCATTAGTTATGAGGTATCCGTCCTCGCTGTACACAAAACCTGATCCTTGGGCCTCGTCAGTTTCGATATACACTACTGAATCCTCCACTTGCTGGAATAAGCTTGTCAGGCCTGCTCCGGAATCATTTACGTAAATGACTTGTTCTTGTCCTTCTATCTCATTTATTTGCTGTTCTAGCCCTGAAATATCTGATTGTAGAGCGGTGTATGTGAGGCCTGCTCCTGTTATAAGTCCTAGGCCTAGAATTAGTAGGGGGAGGGAATGGTTTTGGATTTGCATAATCATTGATTTGAGTTGATGTTTTTAACTTGTGAGGGGAAATTTTTAGATGTGAAAAATATTAGAGATTCTCTTTTTAGGCTTACTCCGGTTGGTAGAGCGGACAAGAAGCTTAAGGATTCCTTGGAGACTACTGAAGGTAAGGCCTTGAAGAAGTATGAGGCTGCGCTTAAACGGTATAGGGTCAGTCGGACAGCTCATAATATTGTGAAAATACTGTTTTACGCAGGGCTTATTACTTCGGTAGCTGCTACGGTTGGTATTGAGAGAGTAGAGTTTATCGCTGCTGTAGCGTCTTATATTGGTGTTACGGTTCTTTTGATCTGTTATGGTGTTTCTTACTACTTTTTGCAGATCTATAAGGAGGAGTTCTACGTTAGGCAAACGCTATTGGCATTAGAAAAATAAAAAAGAAATTAGCGGTTTGTCCCTTTTACAGGGAGCAAACTTTATTTAGACTACTCTGGTAGTGGTTCTTCGTCTAGGTCGTCGTCAGGTTGTTCTCCTGGTGCAGGTTCTTCTTCGATGTCTTCTTCACCTGGCTCTTCTGGTGCAGGTTCATCGAAGTCATCTTCAGGAACATCTGGCGCTTCCTGTCCATCGATACATCCTGAAGTTGCTATAATTCCAACGACTAGTGCGAATAGCACGATCTCAGTTCTCATAACGAGAGAAAATTCTCGTAGGAACCTTTTAAAACCTGTCAATTAGGCCTAAATTGGGTCTAATACTGAATTAAGCTATGGAAAAGAGGTTTTTTATTCGAAATCTGTTTCAATGCATTTTTGACAACAGTTTAAATTGTGTTCTGTCATTATTTTATCTGTGCAAGGGCTTGATACAGTAGAAGTTAAAGAATTCAGAGATCGTTTTAGGAAGAGGATCTGGTGGCTTACACCTATTGGCAAGTCACATAATCAGCTCTTAGAGTCTATCGGAGAAGAACCGAATACAGAAGCGTATCTTGACTACAAGAAAGCATTCGACAAGTATAGGTACACTAAGAGGGCAGAAGTCTCAATTAGAATACTTTTCTATGCAGGCCTTATATCATCGGTTGCAGCATCAATGGGGCTGGAACAGTTAAGAATACTTCAGAGCATTGCAGCCTACATCGGGATTACTGCCATAATAATCCTATACGCAGTCACAAGCTACTTCAACCTTAGAGCTAGAGAAGAGTTCTACCTAAGAAGAGACCTGCTTGTAAAAGAAATAGGTTGACGCCGGAGCTGGGATTTGAACCCAGGAGAGCTGTGACGCTCACCAGCTTTCCAGGCTGGCACCTTTAGCCACTCAGTCACTCCGGCACAAATGCAAATCCATTTGATAGATTTTGATACCTCTGTGAGGTATCTCTCTGAAGAATAGTGAATTTTGGAATCTTTAAATTAGAACGGGGAATTAGGCCTGAAAAATAATTTTTTTATTCCATTAGTTCGATTTCGATGTCTAGGCCTTCTGGTACGTGGACTCTCATGACTTGTCTTAGTGCTCTTTCGCTGTCTTTGATGTCTATGAGTCTTTTGTGGACGTGCATTTCGTATCTTTCGATTGTGGATGCTCCTTCTCCGTCTGGTGCTTTTCTTGTTGTTATCTTCATGTTTTTTGTGGGGAGAGGAACTGGTCCTGATATGTTGGCGTTGTATTCTTTTCCTATTTCTAGTATTTCTTCTGCTAGGTTGTCTACTTTTTCTTGTTCTGTGCTCCTGAGTTTTACACGCGCCTTCTGCATACAAAAATATCCTGATATTAACTCTTATAAAGGAATTTCAGATCTCGTTATGTGTTTGAATAGTTTGCCAATCTTTCCCGTGAGAGGTGTAAGTGAAGAGTTACTGGAGAGAATTTTGTGTTTTAACTAGAGTTGGAGAAAGCTTAATAATAGGGGAAAAAGGATATGTAGGCCTAATTTAGGCCTTTATTGTAGTGGTTTATTTTTCTTTGACTTTTAGGGCTTGTCCTGCTCCTACTGTTTGTCCCATGTCTCTGATTGCGAATCTTGCTAGTTGTGGGATGTCGTCGTTCTCTTCGATTACTAGTGGTTGTTGTGGTGTGATTTCCACGACTGCTGCTTGTCCTTGCTTGATGTAGTCTGGGTCTTCTTCGATTGTTTCTCCTGTTTGTGGGTTCATTGTCTTCTTGAGGTCTGTGAATGTGCAGCTTACTTGTGCTGTGTTGACGTGGAATACTGGTGTGTATCCTTCGCTGATGACGTTTGGGTGGTTTAGGACGATTACTTGTGCTTCGAAGCTTTCTGCTACTGTTGGAGGGTTGTCGGCTGTTCCTGCTACGTCTCCTTTTTTGACGTCGTCTTTTCCGACTCCTCTTGTGTTCCATCCGATGTTGTCTCCAGGTTCTGCTGCATCAACTTCTTCGTGGTGCATTTCGATTGTCTTAACTTCTCCGCCTACTCCTGCAGGTTCGAATGTGATGTCGTCGCCAGGGTTGATTTCTCCTGTTTCTACTCTTCCTACTGTTACTGCTCCGATTCCGGAGATCGAGTATACGTCTTGGATCGGTACTCTTAGTGGTAGGTCGATTGCTTTTTCTGGTTCTTCGAAGTCATCTAGTGCTTCTACTAGTGTTGGTCCATCGTACCAGTCCATTTCTGTGTTTTCTGTGATGTTTTCTCCTTTGAATGAGGAGATTGGTACGAAGTGGATGTCGTCAGGGTTGTATCCTACTCCTTGGATTAGCTGGGATACTTCTTCTTTAACTGAGCTGTATCCGTCTTCTCCGTAGTCAGCTAGATCCATCTTGTTGACGGCTACAACCAATTGGTCGATTCCCAGTGTCTTTGCTAGGTATGCGTGTTCCTTCGTCTGCGGCTGGATTCCGTCGTCTGCAGCTACTACTAGTACTCCTGCGTCTGCCTGTGAAGCTCCTGTGATCATGTTCTTAATGAAGTCTCTGTGGCCTGGAGCATCGATAATTGTGAAGTTGTAATCATCTGTGTCGAACTTTTGATGTGCAAGATCGATTGTAACTCCTCTTTCTCTTTCCTCTTCAAGAGAGTCCATTGCGAACGCGAAGTTGAAGGATTCCTTACCTGCTTCTTCTGCAGCTTCTTCTAGCTTTCGCATTTCTTCTTGTGGAAGGTTTTCAGTATCCCATAGTAGTCTACCGATTGTTGTTGACTTTCCGTGGTCTACGTGTCCAATGAACACGAGATTGATGTGTGGATTATCTGCCATTTTTTATTATTCACCTTTAAAGCGTATAACTAGGACTTACTCCTTAAACCTTTAAAAAGGAGCAGTTTTCTCAAACCTTGATTTATATACGCTGTATATAGGCCTACACGCTATCAGAATATCTCGAGAAAAGACCTTTTGGACGTAATTTTCTAATGGGTGGCGCCAATAATTAAAAAAATTTGAGAAAGAGTAAGAGGTTGGGAGGCCTCGATAATTTAGGCCTCCACTGGGTTTTTTATTGTTCTTCTAGGCTTGGGAGTTCTTCCTTCATGCCTTTTCTTTCTCGGATTTCGAGGATTTTTTCGTCTTGTAGATCCATCATGAGCGGTTCGAAGATGATGTCGATTAGGCTGAAGAATCCTTTTCCGTTTGTCGCGGATTTGAGGTCTGCTTCGAATCCGAAGAGTTCTTCTACTGGTAGTTTACAGAAGATTACGCTGCTTCCGCCTTCTTCTTCCATGTCCATGACGTCTCCTCTCCTGTTGGAGACTTCTGTCATTGCGTCTCCCATTGTTTCTGAAGGGGTGTCGATCCTTAGTTCCTGTTTTGGTTCGATTAGCTGTGGTTGTGCCTGTAGGAATCCTCTCTTCAGTGCGTCTTTGGTTGCTGGGATCATTTGGGCCGGGCCTCTGTGGATTGCGTCTTCGTGCAGCTTGGCATCGTGCAGTTTGACTTTTAGCCCGATTACTGGCTCGTTTGCGAGAGGGCCTTCGTCGCAGAACTCTTGGAATGCATCGAGCAGGTATTCTTGGATTTCTCTTAGGCTTTTGATACCTCTGGATGCGTTGATGAACATGTTTTCTTCGTACACGTCCATTATGTTGTCTGCTTCGTCTTTATCCATTCCTGCCTCAACTAGTGCATCTCTGATCTCTGTGTCGTCGCTTGACTGCATTTTGAGTTCTTTGTATTCTTCTTTTAGGAATGTTCTAACCGAGTTAGGGATTGGTTCTACAGTGATCTGAAGTTGGTTGTGTCTGTTTGGTGATTTGCCTGTTACTTCTGGGCTTTTTTCGCTGATTCCTTCACGGAATACGACGATAGGTTCTGATACGTTGATGTCGATCCCTTTTTCTTCTAGGAATCTTTCGACTTTTGCTTCGATGTGTAGTTCTCCTAATCCGCTGACAAGTGTTTCTCCAGTTTCTTCGTCAATCTGGATTTTGATTGTATTGTCTTCTTTTGCTCTTTTACGCAGGGCCTCGATAAGCTTCGGTAAGTCGCTGGTTCTTTTTGGTTCGATTGACTTTGTTACGACTGGTTCGAATACGTGCTCGATCTGTTCGAAGGCCTGAATCGATTCTTCGCCATCCAGGATGAATGTTTCTCCTGTTGTGAAGTCTGGGCCTGTTAGTGCTGCGATATTTCCACATGGTACTTCGTCTACGGTCAGTTTTCTTGGGCCTGAGTAGATTCCTACTTGTTGTGCTCTTTCCGTCTTTTGTGAACCGATTCCGTAGAGTTCGTCTCCTTCTCTTACTGTTCCGGAGAATAGTCTTGCTGTCGCGATTGTGCCTGCGTGCTCATCGTCTTCCACGTTTGTAACTACCCCTACAAGAGGCCCATCCTGGTCGTGTGACTCCATGCTTTTCCCTATGTCGCTTTCTGGGTCGCCAGGCCATACTTTGCCGATTCGTCTCTGGGCTGCTTCTTGAGGGTTGACTAGGTGTTCTACTACCATGTCCAGTACGACTTCTTCAATAGGTGCGTCTTCTCTTAGGCCTTCGTGATCACCGTCATTCACTCTGTCGATTATGTCTCCGAAGCTGATACCTGCTTTTTGCATGTATGGTGCGGAGATCGCCCAGTTTTTCAGTGCTGATCCGAATGCGACTGTGCCATTGTCTACTTTCATTTGCCATTCGTCCGCGAGTTCTTCTTCAGCATACTTTCTTAATGCAGTGTTTGCTTCCCTGATGATTTCTACGAATCTTTTCTGCATTTCTTCAGGCGTTAACTGCATTTCTTCGATCAGTCTGTCAACTTTGTTGATGAATAGTACTGGCTTGACGCCTTCGTTCAAGGCCTGTTTCATGACTGTTTCTGTCTGTGGCATGACTCCGTCGACAGCATCAACTAATACTACTACTCCGTCTACGGCTCGCATTGCGCGTGTTACGTCTCCTCCGAAGTCTACGTGGCCTGGTGTGTCGATTAGATTGATGAGGTAGTCCTGTCCGTCGTGTTCGTGGACCATTGATACGTTTGCTGCGTAGATTGTAATTCCTCTCTCTGCTTCTTGGTCATCGAAGTCCATGAACCTCTGGTCTCCTGCAAGTTTTTCCGAAATCATCCCTGCACGAGCTAGGAGGTTGTCTGTTAGTGTTGTTTTTCCGTGGTCGATGTGCGCTGCGATTGCGATGTTCCTGATGTGCTCAGGATCGTTAATCACTTCTTTAATTGCGTCAAGCTCTTTAGACATATTCAGTTTTTCACCGTTTCAATAACCCAGACTTCTTTACAAGCTTTAAAAATGAATTCTAGAACTATGCCCTTTGACGTCTCAAGAAAATCTTGTTATAAATGCTGTCTGGTAGTATTTTTGCGCCAAGCATTTCTAAAGGCCTTTTGATGCAGAATTTCAGTTCATTTGAGTCGTTGAATTTTTCGGACTAGTCTTGTCATAAATATAATAGGTCTCAACTCTATCTGGGTCCTTTGCAGCACGTTTTCCGCAATTTCTCATTTTTACTGTATTGGTGTTCAAAGCATTAATAGAAAATAAGATGAGGGAAAAATTAATGAAGAAGGAAGAGGTTGTATATCAGAAGTCTATGGTTTCGTCTTTTGTTTCAACTACAAGATTGCCTCTTGGCGATAGTACTTGTGCTGAATTGCCGTCAGGTATCACCATAGCAGCTGCTCTACTTGTTGTTGGGTATGCTTCGGCGGGTGTAGTTTTAAATTCTGCAGTCTTTCCGAGAGGGCCGTCCACAACTTCGCTATAACCTATGACTTGGTCATCACCCGTCCACTTTCGGCCTAGAATGTAGGCGTCTTCGTTTAATTTATCTTCCATAGCTTTGTTTCCGTCGCTTGTGGTCATTATATAGCTGTCTCCTTGGGCAAGCAGACTTGCAATCTCGTTCTCGTTCCAATCTTTCAATCTGGCATGTTCTCCTCTCAGTTCTACGCCATTAATTTCATCAAAGTCTTGTTCAATTTGATTGAGGTACTGGTTAGCCTCGTGTTTGTTTCCAAATGATTCTGCCTCGCCAGCTGCACATAGATAATCCATAAATTCTTCTGTGTCGAACCTGTCTTGAGCTAAAAATTGTTTCATAGTATTTCATTACTAAGTAGTAACATTTATATAATTTTGTGTTATTGGAGTGTTGGAATAAGTCAGAGTTACTTTTATATTGTGTCTAGAAACTAATTCTCGCTTTCTATAAATTAATCTGGTAATCTAGAAAAATTGGTAGGTAATAAGAAGTTGAAGGCCTTTATCGAGCGCCTTCTGCTTCTCTTTCCATTCTTTCTTTTGTCATTACTGCTCTGACGTTGTTGTCGTTGTTGTGTGCGCCTACTAGTTCTTCTTTCAAGGCTTGTGCTGCGTCTGTGCTTGAGGCGAGTCTGTTTTCGTATGCGCCTTGTACTAGTAGTCTTAGTGCGAGGTCTACTCTTCTTTGTGGGGCTACGATTACTGCTTTTCTTGCTCTTGCGCCTCCTCTTTGGTATGTGACTACTTCTTCGACTGGTGCGCTGTTTTCGATTGCGTTCACCAGTACTTGGATTGGGTTCTCGTCTGTTTCGTTCTCTATTTGTTCGAAGGTTTCTTCAATTATTTTCCAGAGTTTTTGTCTCTGACCCGTGTTTTTACCTGAAGTGATCTTGTGTTTTTTACCGCGGTGGCCTGCGACATACATCCTGTTGAGCAATCTTTCTACTATCGGTACTTCTGCTTTGTAGAACTGTTTGTCTGTGTGCCGGCCTTTGCTGCGCGGCTCCATAATGTTTTCAGTGCTTATGTATCTTAGTAGGCCGTTGTCGTTGATTTCTGCTTCTGTTGCGTCCCATCTTCCGAATGTGAGTATTTCGTCTTCTATTTCTATTGTCGCTGCTTCTGTCATCTTTGTGTTATCACCGTGTTGGTTTCTCTTGTCTTCCTCTTACGAGCTCTCTGAGTGAGATTCCGTTTACCTGGATTACTTGGTATCGGACGGTTGGAATATCTCCTTTTGGTCCTGAGTCTGCCCCTCCAATTCCTTCGATCAGTACTTCGTCGTGTTCATCGATGTATTCGATTGCTCCGTCTCCAGGTACGAAAGCTGTTAGTTGTTTACCGTTTTTCAGTAGTTGTACACGCACACATTTACGAAGTGCGGAGTTAGGCTGTTTTGCTTCAATAATACGTTTGTCTAATACGATTCCTCTTCCTTGAGGGCTTCCTCCTAATGGGTCAGCTTTTTCTTTCAGGTTAAGCATTCTTCTCTTGTAGTTTTTATCGCTCCACCTGTACTGCTGTCTTTTCTTCTTCATCTTGCGTGCGCCGTACATTCCCATACACCAATAAGTCAAAACTAAACTTTTTATACCCGGACGGAGACTTAAAGTAAGGATAACATTAACAGGCCTGTAATAGCTGCTACTATGATGATTACTAGGTACTGTCTGTAGGTTAGGCCTGGTGATGGTTCGGTGTCTTTGCTGTCAGAACTTTGTTCGTTTGTTTTTTCTGGTGCTAGGCCTACGTATTCGCAGTCGTTGCATTCCCATTTGTTGATGCTACTGTGTAGAAATCCTGAGAAGTCTGCTACTTCTGGCTCAATATTTTCTGAGCTGCAGCAGGGACATATTCTTTTGGCCATTACAAGTGTTGGAAGGGCCTAAATTTTGTATAAATTGTGTTTTTATTCGACTTTAACTTCGTCGACGTTGTGTGTCCGCTTTAAGATGTTTCGGATGGATTGGATTCTTTCTCCTTCTCGTCCTAGGACTTTGCCCTTGTTTTTGTTGGGCACGTTGATTGTTACTTTTTTCTTTTCGCCTGTGTCGTCTATGTCTACTCCTCTTATGTCTCCGGGTACGATGTTGTTGATGAATGCGCCGATGTTGTCGTTGTACTCGTAGATTTTGACGGTTTTTCCGAGCTGGTTCTGTACTTTTTGAACTATTTTGCCGCCTTTTCCGATTGCCATTCCTGCTTTTCCTTCAGGCACTACGAAGTAGGCCTCTTCTTCTGTTATTAGGCAGTCTCTTGCCTCTACGTCTGTGAGAGACTCGAACATGTTTAGAGTTCTGATCATTTCGGTGTCGTATGTTGCTGTTACCATCGTGTATTCCCTTTTTAGAAGGTGTGTAGATTTTAAAGAGGCCTTATCTTTTATATATGGTTTTACTCTTTTCCGAAGTTTGGTTTCAGGTCGACTGTACCGGTTCCTATTGGTACAGGCTGTCCTGTGATAATGTTTTCTACTACTCCTTCGAGTTCGTCTTCTTCTCCGCCTAGTGTTCCTTGTCTTAGGTGTTTCTTGGTTTCTTCGAAGACGGATCGTGCAAGTATGGAGTGTTTGTCGCCTACGATACCGTATCGTGTGGTTCCTTTTAGGCCTCCTGTCTTTGTCATCATGTCTGCTAGGAGCATGATGTGCCGGTTGTCGATGCTGATTCCTTGTGCTCCAAGTGTTTCGTTTGTTTCTGCGATAATCCTGTTTCTTAATGCTTCGACTCCTAGTACGCGTTTGACTTCGAATAGGTGGTTGGAAATCGTTCTGTTTTCATCTACTTCCTCGATTTTAAGCGTTTTCCTTAGTGCCGTTCCTGCTGTTTGTAGTTGCCATTCTCCGTCTCTCTCGTTGATCACTACTTGCTCGATTCCTTTGATGCCTTTTATTCTTGCGTCTTCGACTTTGTTTTTCAGGTCTTTGAGGTCTCTAAGTGTGTAGTCTTCTTCTGAGGATTCCAGTACAATTTTGTTGTCGTCAATGCTGAGCTTTGATTTCTTTACTGAGTCTTTTACTCTTGACTTTACGTCTTCCATGTCGATGTCGTAGTCTTTGAGTAAGTCTTGGTTGAGTTCGTATTCTACTTCCAGTTGCATGATGTCAATGGTGTCTTTTGCCACTAGGTCTGTGAATTTGACTTCTCTAAGTTTTCTTGCGAGTTTGGTGGCGTCTTCTCTAGAGTTGTATTCTTGTTTCAGGTATACGTCCATTGCAGGAGTTTTTGGCTCTCTTCTTGCGTCCACAATCTCGATTAGGCGGGGTAGGCCTGCTGTCAGGCTTACTTGTGCTCCTCCTGCTTGGTGGTATGTTTCCATCGTAAGTTGTGTTGCTGGTTCGGCTATGGATTGTGCTGCGACGATTCCTATTGCTTCTCCTGGCTCGTACTGCATCTTCTGGTAGCGTTCTTTCAGCCAGTCCTGTGTTTCTTGGTCAAGGTTTAGGCCTGTGTATGGCTGTGGTAGTTGTTCTGCTCTTTCTTTCCAGTTTAGCTCTGTTTTTTCCATTCTTGTTTCACCTTTTTACTTTGTTGAGATTGTGGTCGTGATCCGTCCTCTGTCGGATTTTTGAGGGTCTATTCCGTCTTCTCCGGCTCTGAACTGGATTATCTCTCCCTGTGCGTTTCGGACTGTCTGATCGTACTCTACTCTCAGGTCTTGGAGAGAGTTTGAAAGCCTTCTATACATGTATCCGGAGGTTTTAGTGTTGAGGGATTTGTCTGCCAGTGCTTTTCTCTGCGCCATTTGGTGGAAGAACATTTCTCTTGGGTCTAGGCCTTCGAGAATGCTTGAGGATACGAATCCTCGGCTTTCTGGGCTCATTTCTCCTGGTTTGTAGTGGCTTAGAGTCCTGTTTTTGTATCCTCTTTCGATTCTTGTTGCTCGCACGCTGTTTTGTCCAAGCATTCCTGCCATTGTTGTCACGTTCTGCATTGAACCTCTTGCGCCTGAGTCTGCCATGACGTATGCTGATGAGTCTTCGTCGAAGTATTCTGCGATGATTTCTCCTATTTCTGTGAAGGCCTCGTTCAGTTCTTTGGTTATCCGGATTTCTCTTGTTTCTTCAAGTGTTTTACCGGTCATTGCCTCCATTTTTCCTTCTTCGTACTCTTTCAGCAGGTCTTCTGTGCTGTCTACTGATTCTTCTATTACTTCTGTGATCTGGTCTGTTGCTTCTTCAGGTACTTCTAGGTCATCTAGGCCTATTGAGAATCCTCTTTTGGTCAGGAAGATTGCTCCGACTCTACTTACTCTGTTCAGGAATTCTGCGACTTTGTCGCTTCCGTATTCGATTGAGAGTTGTTGGATTATTTCTCCTCCGTAGTCTCCTAACGCGTCTTCGTCTAGAACTCCTTTCACCAGTTTACCGTTTTCGATCACTACTTCGTCGTCTTCTCCTTCGTTGATTGTGAGGGAGATGTCGTCCGGTATGAAGAGTGATACGAGTTCGCGGCCTGATACTTTGTCGCCTTCTGGCAGATCTGAGAAGTGTTCTCCTGCTTCTGCTAGGAGGTTGAATGCTTTTTCTCTGTCTAGTTCTCGGTCGTCTTGTGTTAGTAGGTATAGGCCTGATACGTAGTCTTGAAGCATTCCTATGATTGGGCCTCCCATTTTTGGGGATTTGACGTGTTCCTGCACTTTCATGAGTTCTTCTGCTTCTGCTCGTGCTTCTTCGCTTTGAGGAACGTGTAGGTTCATCTCGTCTCCGTCGAAGTCTGCGTTGTATGGTGCGCAGACGTTCAGGTTGAGTCTGAATGTTCTGTACGGCAGTACTTTGACTTTGTGTGCCATAATTGACATTCTGTGCAGGCTTGGTTGACGGTTGAACAGCACTGTGTCATTGTCTTGTAGGTGCCTTTCGACCGTCCATCCTTCTCCTGGTTCGATTGATTCGATGAGTTCTTCTTGGTTTTCTTCTGTTATTCTTCTTCTGCTGCCGTTTGGTTGGAAAACATAGTTTGCACCAGGGTGTTGGTCAGGCCCGTTTTCAATATGTTTCATTAAACGGTCGTAGTTTCTTTCCGTTACTTTTTCAGGGATTGTAAGTTTTTCTGCTACAAGTTTTGGTACTCCGACTTCATTGATCCCGATATTTGGATCGGGGCTGATTACGGTACGGGCTGAGAAGTTGACACGTTTACCGATCAAGTTTTCACGGAAACGGCCTTGCTTACCCTGTACTCTTTCAATCAATGATTTCAGCGACCGGCCTGACCTGTGGCGTGCAGGAGGAACACTGTTCATATCATTGTAGAACAGTGTCGAAACGTGGTACTGCAGCAGCTCGTGCAGGTCGTTGATAATGAAGTCAGGGGCCTCGATTTCGATGTTGTTCTGAAGCCTTTTGTTGATTCTGATTACATCAACCAGTTTGTGGGTGATGTCGTCTTCACTTCTCTCACCTGTCTCTAGTGTGATTGAAGGCCTGATTGTTACTGGTGGTACAGGGATTTTTTCTAGTATTAGGTCTTCAGGTCTGCACCCTTCTACGCCTAGTTTTGCTGCGATTTCGTCAGGGATCTGCTTGAATCTTTCTTTTATTTCCTGAGGTTTGATTTCTTCTCCGTCTTCAACAAATGTGTAGGGCTTGTTTAGTTTAACGTCTGAGATTTCTTCTCCTGTCTCAGGGTCTTGCTTCATCATGTTGCTTTTACGGAGCGCTTTGTCTTCGTCTTTAAGCAGTAGCGTGCATTCGCCGTTCTCGTTGATGTTTGTGAATCTGAGCAAGTTTCTAATCTTTTTGGCGTATAGAACGTGGACTACAGGCCTGGAAAGAGTTATCATTCCGAAGTGTCCTTTACATTCTCTTATTTTTCCTCCGCATGTCTGACATCGCATTCCTGGATCGATTACTCCTAGTGCAGGATCCATCACTCCGTTTTCTACGGGGTAGCCGTCTGCATCGTATACTTCGGCTTTGTCGATTTCTTTTACGGCCATGTTGTCCAGTTTTTCTGTGCTTACGATTCCGAATTCTATTTTGTTGATCTTCTTGCTCATTTTCTGGTTCACCTCTATTCCTCTAGCTCCACTTTTGTATCCATCATCATGGATTTTAGCTCGTTCATGAGGAGCAGGAATGCGTGTGGGACTTCTGCTTCGTCTACGTTTTCTGAGTTGCAGTTTGGACAGTATTTTTTGTTTTCTTTTCTGTCGTATACTCCTATTTCTCCACATTCGTTACATACTTCGATTTCTGTGGAGTCGGCTCCGAACCGTTCTTTCAACAGGAGTGAGGCTCCGTGTCCTACGAAGACGTCCTTTTCCATCTCTCCTAGTCTGAGGCCTCCTTCTTGGCTTCTTCCTTCTGTTGGTTGTTTTGTTAGTAGTGTTACTGGGCCTCTTCCACGGGCGTGGACTTTGTCTGCAACCATGTGGCTTAGTTTGAGGTAGTATGCTGGGCCGATCATGATTTCTGCTTCCATTTCTTCTCCCGTCACTCCATTATACATTTTTTCTTTTCCTGTGGAGTTGAATCCTAGTTCTTCTAGCTGTTCTTTGAGTTCTTCTTTGGATTCGTTGTGGTATGCTGTTCCGTCTACGGGTTCTCCTCTCATTGCGCCTACTTTACCGGCCATAAGTTCTATTATCTGTGACACGGTCATACGGCTTGGTACTGCGTGTGTTGAGAGTATGATGTCTGGTGTGATTCCTTGTTTTGTGAAAGGCATGTTTTCTTCAGGAGTGATCATTCCGATAACTCCCTTCTGCCCGTGACGTGTAGCGAACTTGTCCCCGAGCTCCGGGATACGGTATTCTCTCATCTTGATCTTGAGAAGTTTGTCTCCATCCCCTGTCTCAGAGATCATTACTTTGTCGACTTTTCCTCTTTCCCCGTGTCTAACAGTTAGGGAGGTTTCTCTCCTGTCTGCAAGACCCATCTGGATCTCTCCAGCGTCGCTGCCCAGGAATTTTGGAGGCGAGGTCTTACCGATCAGTACGTCGTCAGAATCTACTTTGGTCTCTGGATTCACGATACCGTCTTCATCTAAGTGTGCGTAGACCTCTTCTCTCCTGTATCCTCGGACGTCCTTATCAGGGATTCCGATCTTGTCCTTTTGACCTCCCCAGAAGCGCTGGGCCTCTGTCTGGTAGGTTCTCATGTAAGTGGTTCTTGACAGGCCTCTGTCTATTGAGGCCTTGTTCATGATTACTGCGTCTTCTATGTTGTATCCGTCGAATGATGCGAGGGCGACAACCATGTTTTGGCCTATTGGGTGTTGGCCTACTAGAGTATCGTAGGTTTTTGTGGTTACGATTGGGTCTTGCCCGTAAGTTAGTATGTTTGATCTTGTTGGGAATCTTTGGTGTAGTTCTAGGCTTGGCAGTCCAAGTCCTTGCCCAACCATTTTTGCTCCGAAGTTGACCCTGTCTCCACGATTGTGTTCGGGATAAACAACTAGAGAAGCTGAGATTCCGTTGATGATTTCAGGATCTATCTCTAGATGTGTGTGCTCTTCCGTGACTTCTTCTCTATCCATTGCCACGTAGGCGTTCTCTTCTTCTTCTGCATCTAGGTAATCTATTTTTCCTTCTTCTTCTAGCTCTTTGAGGTCTAGATCTTCGCCTAATTCGTTGATTTCTTCCTCAGTTATAGATGGCTCTCCGCCTTCGACTACGATAAGAGGCCTTAGAATTCTGCCAGAATCAGTGTTTATCCTGATCTCGTCTTTGTCCTCAGCGTAGTACACGTTTACTTCTTGGTCGATGAGGCCTTCTCTTCTTTGTTCTATTAGTTTTTGTCTTACTTGTTCTGGTTCTTCGATTTCGCCCAGTATTTCTCCGTCTAAAAATACGTCTGTCATTTTGTTTATTCCACCTCGATTCCTACTTGCTCCAGTGTCATCTTTAATGCGTTTTTCTCCATTTCCGTCATTCCTGTTGATACGTCTGCGCTCATCGCTAAGTGTGTTCTGAGCCCGATGTTCATACCTTCTGGAGTCTTGATAGGGTCTATTCGTCCCCAGTGTGTTGGATGCAGGTCTCTTGCTTCAAAGTGTTGTCTGTCGCTGCTTAATGGAGAGACAATGTTTCTTTGATGTGAAAGTGTTTTGATACGGTTGTTCCTGTCGAGTTGTTGGCATACTCCGGTTCTGCCTCCTACCCAGTTGCCTGTGGCCATTGCACCCATTATTTGTTTGCTTAACGTGTCTGAAACTACTGTAGATTGAAGGCTTGGTAGTCGTCCTCTTTTCGCAGATTTCTGGAAGTTATATTTCATACGTGCTACTAACCCCCATTTTCCGAGGAATACTGATCTGAACTGCATTTCAAGTAGTTCTCCTGCAAGGTTCAGCCTCTTGTTCGCGTAGTGGTCTATATCGTCTTCTGTTATGTCTCCTTTTCCAAGCGCAATAGTATTACGTATCATGTTGGCAAGGAACTCTGCTTTCGCTTCCCTGAACTCAGAATCCTGTCCAAGGTGTGGCAGAAGATAATCATCAAGTATGCTAGAAACCCTCTCCTGTATATCGTTTGTTACTCCTGCTCTATTTGCGATGTATTCGAAGGCCTCTTCCTGATTCGCTGCATCGACTTCGTAGATGTTTAGGTAGATGTCTGATGCGTACTCTTCTCCGATTAGTTCGACTATTTCTTTATCGGTTTCGTAGCCTAAGGCTTTTAGTAGAGCGACTGCCGGCGTCTTTTTGACGTTAGCGAACGATATTTTGACAATGTCTTTGTCACGTGTTAGTACGTGTCTTTGTACGTATCCTGAGTTTTCTGAGTTCACTCGGCATGTCTGCTCGTCGCCGTCTTGGAGGAATACAGGCTTGTTGTTTGTAAGTTCCTCCATTGAGATCATTGTTTTTTCAGATCCGTTTATTATGAAGTAGCCTCCTGGGTCTTTAGGGTCTTCTCCGTTCTCAATTTTTTCTTCTTCGTCCCAGTCACTGCTCCAACACAAGTCGCTTCCCACCATGACAGGGATTTCTCCGATTGTCACTTCTTCAGGCTCTTGTTTAACTCCTTCAAAGATGGGAGCCATCTCTACCTTGATTTCTGAGGAGTAAGTCAGGTCTCGCATTCTGGCTTCTCTTGGAGTGATTTTTCTTACCGAACCGTCTGCTTCATGGATCTTAGGCCTTTTGATGTCCATGTCTACGATTTTGATTACTAGGTCTTCTCCATCAGGTAGCTCTGGTTCTATGCTTCCTACTTCGTTGAGTATAGTCTGTATCCGGTCTTTTACGAAGCGGTTGTAGGATTCTGTCTGGTGTTTTACCAAGTTTTTGTTTATTAGCTGCTCCAAGAATTTTTTATCCAAGTTTGATTCACCTGTCGACTACCAGTCTATAGTATGTGGTTTTACCGGCTGTAGGGCTTTCACGCTCTATTTTTATGACGTCTCCTTCTTCGACATCCATCTGCTTCAAAGCAGCGTCGGTACGTTCGATTTGAGGCAGGTCAGACTTTTCTGCGTCAAACTTGTCAAGCACCTCTTCGATCTCATCTTCATCAATTTTTTCATGGTCGGGAACTGCTTCGTGGTCGCGTACGTCGATTGCCATTTTTTAATGCCCTCAGAAAAGCTAGTAGTTATAACAGAACTGTCCTGATAAACTTTAAATAGGTGGTGAGAATCGCCGAAAAGTTTAAAATAGGCTGTTCACCATAGAGAAGTTTCGGCCCGCATGCTGGAAACATGACTGCCTACAATGACATGATCAAGCACTTCAACATCAAGGGTTCTACCCGCGTCCAACAAGTTCTCAGTTACTTCAATATCTTGCTCAGTAGGCCTAGAACTTCCTGAAGGATGGTTATGGGCTAGGATCAAAGCTGATGCGTCGTGTTTCAAGGCCTCGCCGAATAACGTTCTAATGTTTAGGTTGACTGAGCTTACTCCTCCTTCGACTTCTTTTTCTGACAATATTTCGTTGCCGGAGTTAAGATAGAAGCATCTTAAAAGCTCTTTATCTCTGTATTTCAAGTCTTCTACGTGAGCGGTTACATCTTTTAGGCCTTCTATTTTTTGGCGTTTTTCTCTCTGCATCCGTGTTGCTAGCTCTCCTATCGCTTTCAACTGCCCAGCTTTGACTTTCGACACTCCTTCTATTTTTTCTAGGTCTTTCATTTCTGTAGATGATAGGCCTTGGATCGAGAACTCTTGGAGTATTTCGCAGCTAAGCTCTTTAACGTTTTTGCCTTTTATACCTGTTCTCAGCAGTATAGCGAGTAGATCTGCGTCTGTCAGTGATTTTGCGCCGTGTTCTTCCAGTTTTTCTCTAGGCCTTTCTTCTTGAGGCAGTTCTTTTATGGTATAATCCATTTTTTCTTGTCTGTTTTAGGGTTGCTGTTTAGGGGTAAAAAACTTTACTGTCTAAAATTATGGTGTGGAGCTAATTGAAAATCCTTCGTTTGAGCAGGCGTCTCAACTATTGAAAGAGTATCTATCCCGAGAGTACACAGTACAGGTCAACGGACTGTGTACCGTGAATTACCGTGGTAGGGCCAAGTCAAAGCTTGATAGAGGAGAGAGGATTTTGCTGAAGAAACAGGATTCGGCGTTGCTCGTCCATGGCCCTGATAATTATCAGCCGAAGAACTGGCAGCCTGAAGTAGACTCCTTCAAGGTAGAAGTTGATGAAGAAGGCCTCGTATTAAGAGCCGTGAGAAGAAATCCTGATGAAATGGTTGAAGTATTCTTTGATGAAATATCTTTGATCACTGTCGACCAGTTAGTAGACAAGTCTGAACTGAAGATTGCGGGCCACGAAGTTGACATCCATGAAGCTATAGAAGACGAGCCTGAGATCGTGGAGGAAGACCTCAAAGTTGTAGAAAGAGAAAAAGAGACGCCCGCCGGGTTTATAGACGTATTCGCTAGAGACAATGAGGACAGATACGTGGTTATCGAAGTCAAGAGAAACCCTGACTACAACACAGTTCTCCAGCTTCAAAGGTATGTTGAAGAGATAGAGGAGGAGTTCCATGGCGAAATAAGAGGAATACTTGTTGCTCCAAAGATGACTGAAAAAGTTTTGAAATACCTGGAAGAAAGAGGCCTAGAATTTGTAGAAGTGGAAATGGCCGACGTAATACCAAGCTATGAGGCAGTAGACAACAGTCAAAAAGGATTGTCAGACTTCAAGCCGTCATATGACTTAAATTAGTTCTCTTCCGATCTTATCGTAGTATTTTTCATCGTAAAGTATCTCGACTTCCAGGCCTCTGTAGTTCTCGCCCATTATTTCAATGTGTGCATCCAGGAGACGTGCTATGCGAGAATACTGTTCAAGGCCTTCAATTGTTCCTCTGGCCTTGTAATCAAATTCGGCTTCTCCGTTGAAAACTGTTAGGTCTGCGTTACTAGGATATAAACGGTTTTCTGTGTCTAAAGAGTAGGCCATTAAGAAAAAAATAGAGGGTTTAGGTTTATATTAGAAATCCATGTGTATCCAGTATCTTTCAATCTTGTCTGCGTTGAACCAGTGGATTTCGTCGTCAGCATCGACCTTGATCATAGGGGCTTCCTGAAACTCGGTATTGTGGAGATGCAGTTCTCGCTCCTCGCCTGAGTCGAACCGAATCATGATTTCTCCCTTCTCTTTAAGCTCTCTCTTCAAAGTTTCGTACATCAAATTAACACCTAT
>LKMX01000039.1 GCA_001564035.1 Nanohaloarchaea archaeon PL-Br10_U2g27 | reverse complement strand
TATTGCTCCGAATACTCCTCCTGCTGAAGCTATCACTGCTGCGAATGGGTATGCTGCGTTGTAGAGGCCTACTTCTTCGCTGCCGAGGAAGGCCTGTAGCATGAATGTGTCGATGTAGCCGGCGATCGATGCGAATAGGCCTGCTGCGAATAATGGCCATGAGTGTTGGAAGAGTTTGTGGTACTGTTTTTTTGGCGCTCTAGATAACTGGAATGCTTCGGGCAGGATTTTGTAAGTGAATACTACTGCTAGTATGATTGCTGTTCCCCAGGCGAATGCGTATGCGAATGCGGCGCCTAGATATCCGTATCCTAGTAATACTAGGATCAGGGTCATTACGGTTTTGACGACGTTTCCGTAGATGTAGTTGGTGTAGACGCGGTACTGCATTTTTTCGTAGGCCTCTGTTGTTTTGATCATTGTTTTTCTCCATGCTCTTAGAGGCAGTATTATTGCGAGGAATCTTAGAGGCCATACTGCTCTTGGCTCGTTGAATATTTCTACTGAGATCCATGGAGCCAGTATGAAAAGAGCAAGACCGGTCAGGAAAGAGGGAATGGTAACTAGTATGAGGCCTGTTCTAAGTACGCCAACTTGGCTTGAGATGTCGTTTGTGCCTCTGTATTCTGATACATATTTGTGGACGCCTTTTGGTATTCCTATGTAGGCTAACGCCCCGATTACTGATGAGACTGCAAGCATGACCGATATTACGCCGTATTCTTCAGGTCCTAGTGCTCTGCCTACGATTACTCTGTATAGCAGTCCGAAAAGCTTGGATATGACCATTCCTGCGAAAACTATTGCGCCCCCAGTGAACAAAGATTTCACGACTTTGGAATCGGTCATTGTTTAGAATCGGTCTTCGGAAATACTAATAACCTGTTATTTTTCCAGTTTTTTGTGCCGCATAACTATACGGACAGGTATTTTTTCTAGGCCTAGTATTTTGGCTATGCTGAGTCGATGCCGGCCATCCACAAACAAAGGGTTTCCGTTTCGGTCAAGATCTACGCAGACCTCGTTTAACGCCTTCAAATCCCAGTTCTCCTCAGCTGCTTCGTAACTCGTGTCTCTGAGCTCTTCCTGCGTTTTATAACCTTCTTGCTTGATTGATTTAAGCAGTTCTTCGGTCTTTTCAATATCTCTATCGACTTTGTAAGGTTTCCCGGGCCATTTAATGCCTCCTTTTCTCGCTTCCTTAACTTCTTCAATCTCATCCCATTCAAGGCCTTTCTCTATCCTCTTAACCATCGCTCTATGGAAAGGAAGGTCGTTATACTCATCTAAGCCTTTATCCCAGTTACCTCCTTTTAATTTGCCTGTTGAAAACCATTTCTGCTCTTCTCGCGTCGGAGAAATATACTTTATCGATTCAGGCCTTACTCCACGAATCTCTACGTATGAGCTGTTTCCTAGCTTTCGGCTTCTTATTTTTTTAAGCAGGTTCAAGTATTTTTTAGGGCCAAGCAGATGGGAAAACGTGTTGTGTATTTTAACCGAAATATGAGCTTTCAAGCCTTGATAAAACCATTTCAAGAACTCGGGAAGAGGCCTGTGAAAATACTCGTACCTGATCCTTTTCTGCTCATACATATCCACACATTTCTCGGTGAGAAATTAAACCTTTAGTGGCTCAAAGAATTTAATACGTTCTCCGCCTTAATATTGAAGCATGGTGTCTCTGGTTTTTCTAGGAATGAACGAAGCCGGTAAAAATGTCTTAGACTGGCTTAAAAAACAAGATGAGGCGGAAGTAATAGGGGTTTTTGAAAATAAAGACGCTTTCGGCTTTATCAAAGATGAGAGGCCTGATCTGGTTGTTTCTTCCGGTTTCGAGCACATTGTTCCTAAAGAAGTGTTGGAAATTCCTGAAAAAGGAGCGGTCAACTTGCACCCATCTTACTTACCTTATAATCGTGCTGCACATCCGTATATATGGCCTATAATCGATGAAAGTCCTGCAGGAGTGACTATACATTTTATGGACGAGGGCGTAGATACAGGCCCGGTAATAGCGAGGAGAGAAGTCGAGGTAAGGCCTGAAGACACAGCGTATTCGTTAAGAAGCCGGTTAATGTCTGAGATAGTAGATTTGTTTAAGCAGAACTGGCGTGAGATACGTAAGGGTGCTGAAGCAGAGCCTCAAGACGTAGATGAGGGGAGTATGCATTATAAAAGAGAGTTGGATGAGCTGTCGAGACTTGATCTCCAAGAAGAGATGAGTCTTGAAGATGCAATAGACTTGCTTAGAGGCCTGTCTTACAGGGATAAAGGCCTGGGCGTCTTTGAGAAAGATGGAAGTGTTTACAGTTTGAATTTGTCGATTGAGAAAGTTGATGGCTCAGACTAAAAAGTGTGTGCGACCAATATCAGTGTTATGTCGAAGAAGAGGGTTTCTCTCACGCTTGATAATGTTCTTGTCGACAGAATCGATTCTGAAGCCGAATATCGATCAATGAACAGGTCTCAGATGGTGGAAGAAATAATCCAAAACTATGTTAGAGAACAGGAAATAGATACAGCAGCGGTGTTCTGTGGCGGAGAGGCCTACAATCCTCTAAAAAATGTTGACGGAAAGCCATTGATGTGTCACGTATTTGATATGCTTGCTTCCAAAGGCATTCAACGAATTATACTTTTGGCAGGATCTAACTCTGAAAACTTGGAAAACCATTTCGGCAAAGAGTGGAGAGGCCTAAGGCTAAAATATGTTTCAGATAGCGCGGATAAAGGAACGGCTACAGCCCTCAAAGAGATAAAAGATAGTGTAGGCAAAACTTTTTTCGCCATCAACGGGGATGTAATAGCCGATATTGATCTCAGAGATATGCTTCAAGTCCACAGGGACGAAAACAAGACGGCGTCAATGGCGCTGACAACAGTTCAAGACCCCACAAACTATGGGGTTGTAAATATGAAAGGCAGAACAATCCAAGGCTTTGATGAGAAACCTGATCCAGGAGAAGAGCCCACAAGACTGATCAACGCAGGAGCTTACATATTTGAACCAGAAATATTTAGTCAGCTTCAGGAAGGAGGCCTCCACAAAACTTTCGAGGAGCTTTCAAGAAAAAAGGATTTAACAGGCTATATTTACGGCGGAGACTGGAGAAAAGTCGAATAAATAACTAAATAAAGGATTACAAATTTTTCAAATCTCGGTCGCAGCTTATTTTCATAAGTATTTCTCAAGAAGCCTGGCCATATTCTGCTCCTGTACCGACAACAGGGTGTAAAGCAGCGATACTCCTGCGCCTGACAAGAAAAAGCTTGTATATATTTCTAGTCCTGATGAAGCAATAATGTATGCTGATATGATAGGCAGTAGTGCTGAAATATAGTGTATGCCTGAAATAATTATCAAATTCTTGTTAGAAGTTGCTTCTTCTGGTTCTTCCATTCTCAGAGCTAGAAAGGCCAGTAAAGCGAAGCCTGTGATGGCGCCTATGCCGAACAAGAGCGCAGGAAACAGTTCTGGCACACCAAACTCATTTATTAGTGCTGCGCCGCTCCCCCAAAAGGCTATAGTAAAACCGTATGAACGAGACTCTCCTGTAAGCATCGAACGCAGATGTTCGTTCGCCATAACATAGATTTGAGCTCATAATTTAAAAACAAAGAAAAAGTAATACAAAGTATTACGATGTTTGAAGAAGTAACCTATATTGGAGACTGGGATGAGGCCCAAGAGTTACTAGAAAGGCCTGGTTTTGTGGCGATGGAGGACAACGGACATATCGAAGAAGGCGATTACACGCAGCTAAACGAAGATCCAGGGATTACAGGCCTATATATTGATTCAACGATCTTGGGCGATGAAGAAGTAATCAGTTGTGATTCGAGGACTGAAAATGGTTTCTACTTTATGAACTCCGAAAATTCGCCTGTAGAGCTAAAGTACAGGTTTTCAGAGGAGCTCAGAGAATATCCTGAACTCATACATGTCCATAACACTCCTGAGCTCTACGTTCCAACAGGCAGATTTCAAATGGACGTGGCTTCCAAAGAGTCGGAGTCAGGATTCGTAAATATAGAAATGGATGGGCCGCTGCTAATTCCAGCAGGCATGTATCACGGAATAAGGTCTCGGGAGCCTGGAAGCCGGTTGATAGTTGCGAGAGGAGATCCTGAACTGGAGGAAAGAACAGTAGGCAAATGGGATCTTGAGGGACGCCAGTTATATGGGCATGCAAAAGCACTAAAATTTCCGGAACTAACGTATTACGAGGACAAACTAGATGAAATGCATAACTTGTGGTAAAAAAGCTGAAGCCAAATCTGAAGACGGAAGAGAATACTATACGTGTTCTGAAGGCCATGAAAATTCCCGAATGATTCTAAACGAAGGCCTAGAACACTACAGAGAGAGTGGAGAAGTCGTCCACATATCTGTAGGCGCTTTAATATTTAAGGAGGGAAAAGTTCTTTTGCTTAACAGGAGAAAGTATCCTTTCAAGCACACGATTCCAGCAGGCCATCTTGACAAAAACGAAGATCCTGATAAAGCAGTCATAAGAGAAGTTAGAGAAGAAACAGGCCTTGAAATCACAGATCCAGAACTAATAACAGAGGAAAAGCTGGAAGATCCATGTAGAAGAGGTGCTGACTACCATTACTGGTATCTATATTCTAAAACTTTGGAAAAAGATGTCTCAATCGAACTTAATGATGAAGCGGATGGTCACAGCTGGATCGAACTCTCTGATCTTCAGGAGATAGAACTTACCGAACCTACAGAGTATTTTCTGCTGAAGAAAGGGTTCAACGATCTTTAGAAAGAGGTATAAGATTAAAGGCCTATTAAACAAGTTATGGGGAGAATTGAGAAGCCTTGGGGTTACGAGAACCAGATACTCGTTACACAGGTAGATGTGGGCGGAGAACGAGGAATGCTGGGCATACGCCGATTAGTGATAAACGCGGATGAAATGACCTCCTATTCAAAACACGATACTCAAGCAGATATCATCTACCTGGAAGAAGGAAACATCACCTTGCGACTGGAAGGAGAGATGAAAGAACTAGAAAAAGGCAAAGCAGAAATCATAAGAAGCGGAGAGAAACACCAGCTCCAAAACATAGACTCTAAAGTAGCCAAAGTCTTAGAAATCTCATTCCCTTACAGGCCTGAAGAAATAACACGAATAGAAGATCCCTACAGCGAAAGCAGATGAAGCAGTATGAGAATTAAGGAAAGCATGTTGATAGGCCTAGCATTTGCCTTAACTGTTTACGGCGTAATAGGGGTTTTCGGCTACAACTACTACACATTAATGTTTCAGCTCTATGCCTACGTGTTTCTAGCAGCTCTAGTCGCGGTAAAAGCAAGCCATGGCTCTGTAAAAAGCTATTTTTCCGGTTTAAAAGGATCTCTGTTTCTGCTGGTAGACGAGGAGGAAAAGAGAATGAAAAAACTGTTTACCGGCGAGGAATACAAGATAATTGACGCTGAAAAAGTTCAGTAGCTATACTCCTTCACCAAATTATCTTCCGCATCATATACATATGCAGTGTCTTCATTAGAGTTCCAAACATATGCTGTATCCCAGTTATGCTCGGCTTCAGTATTATTGCTGTAAACTCTGACTGAATCGCCGGCGGCCAAAGTAGCGTCCTCGAAAATATACTCTCTGCCAGTTTCATCATTTATCTTCCATCCATCTAAATCAATGTCCTCTGACTCCAAGCTCCTAAGCTCTACATACTCTCCATCGCCAAGGCCTGCATCCGGCTGCACATAGACTTCTATATCGGCAAAAGACTCTTCACGCATCTCGCTTCGCCTATCATCTAAGTCCTCCAAAGTATCGTTAAGCCGTTCCTTAAGGCTCTGCCGTGCCTCTAACGCAGCAGACTCGTCTGTACCATCAAAAACTCTTTCAGTCCCTCCGTCAACAGTTTTCTCCACTAAACGGCCTTCAGGAACCTCAACCTCTAAAACATCTTTTTCAGAGCTTTGAATCTCAGAAATTTCTCCATCAGAAGTTAAAAGCGACCGCTCAACC
>LKMX01000038.1 GCA_001564035.1 Nanohaloarchaea archaeon PL-Br10_U2g27 | reverse complement strand
GCACAGAGTGGTGTGAAAGAGTGCCGGACGACGAATGGATTAACAAGGAAAAGATAAAAGAACAAAACTTGCTTGACTTCCAGTCACTAGTACAAAGCGGTGACGACCGCTATTTCATGGTAGAAGACAAGAAAATGGGCGAAGAGATAAAACCATGCTTCTACCTAGACGAAATAAACGGAGAAAATATTGAAACATTCCGAGAACTCTCCCACACCTTCAGATCTGCCGAGTCCCAGGCAGAAGAACAAGAATTTGACAAAATAAATGTAGAGGCCTCGAAAATAGACTTGTTGAGCCAGACGAGCTTGAACAGCTTAGCATTGTCACCCCGCTTATTTTACATGAGCAGGCTTGTCTCCGACGCCGAAGAAGAGCAGATGCGTAAAGGAAAGCTTTTCCACGACTTTGCAGAACTATACTTCAACAGGCCTGAAGATGTGGAAGAAAACCTGGAGAAGATTAAAAAACTGTTTATACAGGAAATGGAAGAACTGAGCGACGTTATTACAATGTATCAGGTCAGGACAGAGATTGATATAGGCCTAAACAACTTAATGCAGTTTCTAGACAAGGAAGGCTACTCAGGAAAGGGTTACACGCGCGACAGCAGAGATGAAAACTTTTTTGCGTCCGAGCTAGGCCTGGAAATCGATCCAGAGTCGACAGAAATGTTCTTTAAAGATATGAAACTAGGTTTGAAAGGTAAAATTGATTTAATTGCTTCTGAAAACCACCTAGTGGATTTTAAGTCAGGCCGTAAAAAGAAAGTTACTGAAGTAGTTAGAAATTCTAGGATTCAAACTTTTGAAAACGGAAGATTCCCCGATTTCCAGGCATTGATGTATATTACCTACCACTCTCGCTACGTCGATGGCCCAGTCAAATTTACTTACTACCACTTCTTAGAAGGATTAACTGAGACGTTCAACGGCGAAAAAGCAGAGAGAAAAACATCTATAACCTATTATCCGAAAAGCTTCAGGGAAAAGGCCTCAGAGCTGAAAGTATTCGAATCTTTGATTAAAGGAGTGAAAAAATCAAATTACCGGCGGAAAACACTGGAAAAACTAGGCCTAGAAAGCTACCAAGAGTTCATTTCAGAAGAACAAGTTCCAGAAGTATTTGACAAAAACGAACTCCTAGAGACCGAGTATGCGCAGAAATTTGTGGATCACTGCATTAAAGAGGTTGGAGACTACAAATACGTGAAAAAAGGCGCGCGCTCCGCCTTGAAAAAGCTTGTAGAATACCGTAACAAGCATTTCTTCCAAGAAGACGTAAAAGAATTCGAAAAATTTGTTTCAGAAAAACTGGAGGAACTAGAAGAATTCGAGCAAAAACATTACCCTATAGGCGACAAAAAGGCCTCAGAACTACCCATGGAGGACCTGATAATTGAATGAATCCTAACAACGAGCAGCAAAAACTGATTAACTCGCTTGAAGGCCTTTATTTAGTGGATGCTGGGGCCGGAACAGGCAAGACATTCAGCATAACGGAAAGATACGTTAACCTTCTGAATGATCACAGGCCTGAAGAAATTCTTCTCGCCACCTTTACCCGTAATGCAGCAAAAGAGATGAGCGATAGAATAGCAGACCGATCCAGCTATACCGCATCCGAAGTATACAACGCACCCATATCAACATTCCACAGCCACTGCCAGAGAATACTTGACAGCTACGGCCTAGAAGCCCCAAAACTGTTAGGAATTGATGAGGAGCTAGGAAACGTAAACACTCTTGAAAGCAATATTCGTGAGCTGCAATACTTCGAAGAGTTCTACGGAGAGTTTAAAAACCAAAATGAAAAATATCACGACCTTTACGCCATTATACGCGACGACTCAGAACTGCTTTACCTGCTAAAATCTCTTTCAAGCAGAGGCATAATACCTGAAGAAGACGGATGGTTCTTGAACTCAGAAGAATACCTTGACGGAGACTATCAAGAATTCAAGAAACTTTTCAGAGAACTCAATAGGCCTAGAGAGAACGGAAACTACAAAAAACAGAGCGTGCTCAGGCAGAGAATCTACAGCTACAGGTACAAAAACCTGCCGGAAGACGCACCAGAACACAGCGAAATAGTCGGCGATAGAGGCTGCAAACAGGTTAGAAGAGATTTTTGCAGAAAGGCCTTTGAAGAAGACCGAGAAAAACTGAAACAGTTTCTACACGACCTCTACTACGAATACTTGAAATTCTGCCTCAGAAACAACTACCTCAACTTCGGATTTGTCATGGCATTAACGTTCGTAACACTCTACGAAAACGAAAATGCAAGAAAACAGGCCTCTTTCCAACACATCATGATCGATGAGTTCCAGGACACTAATGAAATACAGTTAAAGATCTCGCTCCTCCTAGCTGAAAAACCAAATATTTGCGTAGTAGGAGACTGGAAACAGTCAATATACAGCTTCCAATACGCAGACATCGACAACATCAGAAAATTCGAGAAACGCATAAACTCAAACATTAGAGAACTGAACCGAGGCAAAAAACGGGTAAACTTCAGCGACCTGAAAGTCGAAACAATAGAGCTTAAGAAAAACTACAGATCCACACAAAAAATACTCGACAGCGCAGAACAGGCCTTCACACTACGCGGAAACTCATACGAAGAAGTAAAAAAACCAAACCTTACCTCACTGGAATCACAGACCGACAAAAAATCAGAAGTAAAAAAACTGGTATGCGAAGACGAAAAAGAAAACATACTAGCGAAAATACAGGAAGTAAAGAACGACAAAGGCCTTAACTACTCTGAAATAGCCGTTCTTTCAAGAACAAGAAGTTTTGCGTTAAACTTACAAGAAGAAGCAGATAAACACAATATCCCCGCAGCCTATGAAGGCGGCCTCGAACTATTCAATACCTCCGAGTCCAAGATATTACTGGCATGGCTTCGCACCATGAAAGATTCCCGAAAAGGCTGGGCAGTCATACTTGAGAGAACAGGATACAGCCTGACAGAATCCAAAGAACTTCTAGATAACGAAAAAATCCCAAAAAACCTCCAAGCATTTAGACAGGAACTGGAAGGCCTAGAAATAGAGGCTTTGGCCCGGAAGGTCTTCGATAGCCACGGCTTTGAAAATCCAATCACAGAGAAGATAATAGAAGTCTTAACAGACGTTTACAAGTCCAGCTACATGACCCTCGGTGACATAATAAGGTTTATAGAAGAGAACATAGAAGAAAACGAGATATACGAAGTAGACAGCTCAACCAAGAGAGACTGCATCAAAATCCAGACCGTTCACGGCGCAAAAGGCCTAGAATATCCCGCAGTATTCATCGCAGACGTGAATCAAGGCCGATTCCCGTCCAGAAACGGCAACTACTCGCCGATAATATATGATGACATTGTCGGAGTTCGTAAACGGAAAGTATTTGATGAAGAAAAGCGTTTCGTCTTCGACAACTGGAAAGCCGAGATACTATCCAACTGCATCGGCAGCAAATACGATGAAGAACGCAGATTAATGTATGTAGCGATGACACGCGCCGAACAATACCTCTACATCTCCGCAGAGAAAGACAGGGAAAGCAAGTTTTTCCACGACCTCGACCTTGAAGAAAAGCACGTAAAAGACAGTCCGGAAAAACTTGAAAGCGAAGAAAGAGACAGACCCGTTTTAAAAGCCTCGCTACCTGAAAAGAAAAGGAAAAGACTAGTCTCCACAACCGAAAAACTAGGAATGGATGAAAAACAGACCGAAAACACCGAATACGGCAGAAAACTCCACAAATTCATGGAAGACTACGTAACAAGTAATGCGAGGCCTGAGACCGTTGAAGAAAAAAAGATTGCGGAAAAAATCGATTCATTAGACGGCAGGCTTGAAACAGAATCCGAGTTCAGATTCCCAAAAGACAGATACGTTCATAAAGGCCGTATAGACCTTTTAGCAGTAGAAGAAGATAAGGTAACAGTAATTGATCTGAAAACCTCTGAAAACTTTGACAGGGAAGCGGAAGAACAGCTTAAAACTTATGTAGAAGCCATGGAAAAAATTTATCCAAACAGAAAAGTTGTGGGAGAAATCTTCCGAGTTTAAAACGCTTGCATTCCCGGCATATGTCCAAGCTGGTCACGTGCTTCATCGCTCATGTCTTCTGGCGTCCAGCGCGGGTCAAAAGTTATCTCTACTTCAACCTCATTGAGGCCTTCAAGACCCGCAACTTCTTGCCTCACCATTTCATCAAAAACCCCGCTTAGAGGACATGCTGGCGTCGTTAAAGTCATTAAAATGTGGCAGTAATCATCTTCGACCTCAATTTCGTACACGAGGCCTAAATCGTATATGTTGACGTCAAGCTCTGGGTCTATGACCTGCTTGAGTTTTCCTATCACGTCTTTTTCAGTTACCATGATAACTTCGAGAGTGTAGAAATCTTTTAACCTTTGATAACGCTCCGAGTTTATGAGCAGAAAAATCGCCGAAGAACGCATCAGAATACTTTTTGCTGAGGCCAAGAAAAGGCCTGAGAAAGCGGAAAGATACCTGAAGCTGGCTGAAAAAATAGGGATGAAAACCCAGGTACCGATTCCCTCAGATCTTCGAAAAAAATACTGCTCCAACTGCTACACCTACTTGACGCAAGGAGAAAACTGCCGCGTCCGAATCAACTCAAAAAAAGGCCATATAACGTACACTTGCAAGGAGTGCGGCAGCATGAAGAGGCACGGATACAAATGAGCTACATCTACAGATTAGCCGGAGAAAACCTTGAACTGGCTGAAGCAGAACTAAACAGCTTCCTAAGAAGCCAAGGCCTAGAAGAAAAGTGCGAAAGACAGAAACAGTTGGCATTCACAGACTCAGAACCTTCACAGCTTAGACGACTAGGCCTAGTACACGAAGTCTGTGAAAAAGTAGAAGCAAGCGAACTCAAAGTATCTGGAAGATACGCTGTAAGAGCTGAAAACCTTGCTGAAAAAGAGTTCGACAACAAAAAAAATGAGAAAAAACTGGGTAAAAAGCTCTCACGCCTAGCAAACAAAGTAGACCTAGAAAACCCAGAAACCGTGATCAAAACCTATAACACTGACAAAGGCCTCCACCACGGCGTTTTAATTGATAAACTTCCTAGAGGAAAATTTAACCAGCGAAGCAACGAAAAAAGGCCTTACTCATCGCCTATAAGCCTCGATCCCGTACTGGCAAGAGTACTAGTCAACTTGTCAGAAGCCAAGTTCGGCGAGACATTGCTCGACCCATTCTGCGGTACCGGAGGAATCCTCATAGAAGCAGGTCTCTGCGGCATCGGAGTAAGAGGCCTAGACATCCAAGAAGACATGATTTCAGGAACAAGAAAAAATCTTGAAGAATACGGCATAATTAACCACAGTATCAAAAAAGAAGACGTATCCAACGCCTTAAAACATTTTGACCCAGACGTGATAGTCACAGACCTTCCCTACGGAAAAGCCTCACGGTCAGAAAACAGACCTGTACAAAAATTCGTTGAGCTAATAAACGAATTCGACGGTAAAACAGTTTTCATGTACGACAAACCAAAACTTGAGGATCATAGGCCTCAGTTCGAACTGAAAGTGCATAAAAGCCTGACCAGATACATCTACAAAGTTTAATAATTTTACAAAAGTCGTTCCTCGACCATTTCCCTGTATCTATCCTCTAGCCCCGGAGCAGCAATCACCATCTCAGACTGCCCGGCTAAGACTTCATATGGAATTCTCCAGTCTTCTTCAACAAAATCAATGTCCTGATCCATCAAATCTACAGCTCTACTGTTCAATAGGCCTCCCATTAACTCGTTAGCGTACTTCGTGTTGCTAATATACTCTAAAGGACTAAAATCATTATCAAAGGTTAAAGGATCATAGGCTTCGTGGAACAAGAGTTGTTGTCTATCACCCATTACTACAGGAACTGCCCCGCATGGATCGAACTGCACCATGAAATACTCTCCGGTTTCTTCATAACGCTCCGTTAAAGTTTCAGACGCCCTCATCGCATTCCAATAAAGCTCCTCCTTAGAGAACTCTGACACATTAACAAGTTCAGAAACATCATAAGCTCCGTACTCCCCTTTAGAATCTGTTTCATCGTGCGGATTGCCTGTTTCAGGTTGAATATTAACAAGAGAATCATAGTCCTCAGGATCGTTTTCAGGATCAACGTCCCACCCACGAAAACTCATACTACT
>LKMX01000037.1 GCA_001564035.1 Nanohaloarchaea archaeon PL-Br10_U2g27 | reverse complement strand
CCTGTCAAGTCACCCGAGTCAGGTTTAGACGAGCCTGCCCATTATGGGTAGTCAAGTCTAAGCTTGGCAAGGGGGGCTAAGTCATAACAAGGTAGCCGTTGGGGAACCAGCGGCTGGATCACCTCCAGAAAAACTTACCACCCTAAACAGGGTGTGTTTTTCACTTTCATTTCATTTACACGTTTACCGTCCTTCCTACACAACACTCTCTTTACTAAATCAAATTCTAGATTAAATTAATTACTAGAAAAATTCTAAATTAAATTAGTTGCTAGAAAGATATTGGTTATTTGAGTTCTGATTCTATAGTATTTTTATCATCAAAATTTGTGGATAGAAGTCAAAGAATTTTCTAGTTCTATCTATAATGCTATAACTCTATAATTTGGGGGATTTGAAATTCATAGGTGAAGGTAAAATAATTTTAGTCGATAAACTTGGATTATTAGAATTGAATAGAAAAGAAATATTGGAAATGAGTTGTTTTTTAGTATCCTCGGCCGTAGATTTTATTGGCTATTTTCTTCAGTGCTTCAATGAATCCTACGGTTGCGAGAGCGCCGCCCAGGGTAATCATCCATTCTCTAAGACTTAATGGTGTATGCCCGAAAAGGCTTGCTGCCGGCTCCCAGTAAATAAGTGCTAGTAGTACTGGGGCGATTGTCCCTATTGATAGGAGTATCCATTTGTTGTCAGATAGTCCTATGTTTACTATTGAATCTGTTAGGGACCGGAAGTTGAAAGCGTGAGCCATTATCATTAGGACTATTGATGCAAATACCATAGTTCTAGCGGAGTCTAGATTTTCCAATGGATTGCCGAGAAGGAATACTAAGAAACCAACTATTCCCATGAATACTGCCATGCTGCCGACCATGAATAAATTTCTTGAGTCTAGCAGCTTCTGATCGGTAGGCCTAGGATCTCTTTCCATTATTCCTTCTGTAGCAGGATCTAATCCTAGTGCTATAGCAGGCATTTCTTGTCCTATAACATTAAGGAATAATATCTGTAAAGCGATAAGCGGTAAGTATTCAAATCCTAGGAATATCAGGCCTAATGCAATTATTGATATTTCGGTGTAAGATCTTGAAATTAAGTATGTTGTGAATTTCTCAATATTGTCGTAGATTCTTCTTCCGTCCTTTACGGCTGAGACGATTGTTCCAAAGTTGTCATCTTGGAGAATCATGTCGGCGCTCTCTTTAGTGACGTCTGTGCCCTTTTGACCCATGCCAATCCCTACATCTGCTTTTTTAACTGCAGGAGCGTCATTTACGCCGTCACCAGTCATTGCAACGATTTCGCCGTCAGATTTCAATGCTTCGACGATATGCAGCTTGTGCTCTGGCTGTGTGCGTGCGTAGACATCTACTTCCGGTACTTGTTCTTCCAGTTCTTCTTTACTTATTTCCTCGATTTCCGGGCCTGTTAATACTTTTGGGTCGTCGGCGAGGCCTATGTCTTTAGCTATTGCTTTGGCTGTTACAGGGTTGTCTCCTGTAACCATTTTTACGCCTATACCTGCGGTGTAGCATTCATCTATGGCTCCTTCAACTTCTTCACGTGCAGGGTCGATCATTCCTGCAAGGCCTAAAAACGTTAGATCTTGCTCAATATTTTCATCTGTAAAAGGTTCAGAAACATCTTTTCTGTAAGCTAATGAAAGTACTCTTAATGCATCTTTAGCAAATTCTTCATTTTTGCTGAGTATTTCTTGTTTTTTCTCTTCAGTTAGCTCTATCTTCTTACCATCGATCATTATAGAGCTACATTTGTCGAGTACAACTTCTGGAGCGCCTTTAACAAAAGCATCATTACGTCCATCTACATCATGGACGGTTGTCATCATCTTTCTTTCAGAAGTGAATAAGATTTCTTTTTTGCGCTCAAATTGTTCTTCTAAATCTTTTTTGTCAAGCTCTGTTTTCTCTCCTAAAACAACTAATGCTCCTTCTGTTGGCTCACCATTTATCTGGTAAGCAGTTTCTTCTTTACGAAGCTCAGCATTATTACATAAAAGGCCTGTAGTCAACGTTTTTTCAAGAGTAGTTCTATCAAGCTCTAGTTTATCTCCGTCTAGATCTGTTATATCTCCTTCAGGGATATATCCTGAGCCATCAACATCTAGCTCTTCATTATCCAAGTACATCTTCTTGACGGTCATCTCATTTTTAGTTAATGTCCCTGTTTTATCGGTACAGATGACGGTTGTTGATCCTAGGCCTTCAACAGCAAGCATTTTCTTAACAATAGCATTGTTTTTAGCCATGTCTTTCATACCTAGAGATAAAGTTAGTGTAAGTGTCAAAGGTAAGGCCTCAGGTATAGATGCAACTGCAAGGGCAAGTGTTACGATAAGTATAGCTTCTATTCCTGCGTTAGGATCGTTCATTCCTAGAGCAAATACAAATACAGATACTAGTACTGCTATTACTCCTAGTTTCTTTCCTAAAGAATCTATTTTTCTTTGTAAAGGAGTGTCATCATCGCTTTCTTGGATTTCTCCAGCTATTTCTCCAAGTTTTGAGTCCATACCGGTTTTCGTAACTTTTGCTTCACATCGTCCATGGACGATTGTTGTGCCGGAATAAATTTCGTCTCCATCTTCTTTGCTTACTGGTTTGGATTCTCCGGTAAGAACTGCTTCGTCAATTTTAATGTCGGTTGATTCTATAATCTCTGCATCTGCTGGAATTTTATCTCCCATCTCTAGCTTGATAATATCGTCGGGTACAAGATTCTCGCTTTCAACTTCAACTAGTTCTCCATCTCTATAAACTTCAACAGTAGGATTAGTCATGTTCTGGAGCTCTTCCATTGCTTTTTCAGCCTTCCATTCTTGAATAAATCCCATAGCAGCAATTAGGCCTATAATAGCGGTTATAAAGTAAAATTCAAGCATTTCGCCAACAGCTAGAGAAATAACGGCTGCAACAGCTAAAATCCAGATTAAAACGCTTGAAAACTGTCTCTTAAAAACACTCCATTTAGTAGTTGGATCTTCCTCTTCTAACTCATTTGCTCCGTACTCTTCTAGCTGGTCCTCGACTTCTTCTGAGGAAAGGCCTTCTCTATCAGTCATTAAAATTTGATTGGCTTGGCTGGGTTAAAAAACTAGTCTCTGTTTAGGTAGCCTGGTTGTGGATTAATCGGTATTTTTATCGAAGTTAATGAGGGTTCGCTGACATTATACATATAGGGTTGTTTCTGAACTTTGTGGAGAATAGTTTTGTTTGTAGTGATTTAGGTTTGCTTGTAGTTAGAGGCTTTAGTGTTCTTAATGGGTTTTTTCTAGTATTCTAGGCCTCAAAATCATCGGTGTTCGATTATGATGAACTTTCTTTTATAGGTTATGAGTGAATAATCTTTATGACAAAAAAGGGGAGTGAAATGAACGGAAGGGAAACAGCATATAATTTTGTTAGACAAGTCGGGCTTGATCTAGAAGTACTTGGATTAGAAGAAACACAGGTTTCTCTTGACATAGAAATGTATACTGAGGGCAATACTGTGACTCTCGACTATGAAATTGAGACGCTAGATTGGGTTGAAGACTATATAGAAGAAGGACATGTATCTCACACAGACTCATACTCATTTACATCAGATGAAGGACTAGTTCCAGATCGGGAACAGATTAAAGAATTCCTTAGTGACAACTTTTTCGACACGCCTTTAAGACTAGATGATGAAGTAATTAGAGAATCTCTTTCTCCTGAATACGATGCTTTCTAAAACATATTTTTTATTTTAATATAATTGAGGCTTTGAGATAGAAGTCAAATAAAAGTGGACTCGCAGGGATTTGAACCCTGGGCCTTCCCCTTGCAAGGGGGACGTTCTGCCAGACTGAACTACGAGCCCTTCTAATTGTTACTGGGTAGGCCTATTTTTTTAAATAGAGTTGAGTCTCAGGAAGCAGATGAGATAGCATTCCTTTTACCTATATAAAGTTTAGACCTGGATTTTTGGATACGGACCTCGGTAGGCCTTTACGGCTTATAAGGTTTAGAGGTCGTTGTTATGATGCCGGGCATTAACCGGCAATATTGTTTGAATGTGGCGCCTTTTCAGGTGTCCCTAGCACGAAACTTCGTCTGAATCTAGATGTGGGCGAAAGTAGTGCACCCTCGGACGCATATTAAGTTGTTTTAGAGGGTAAGTAGGGTTCGACCAAACATACATACATATTTTGCATTTGACTTGGTTTGTTCCAACATATCTTCGCTTTAAAACGGAGCAAATCAAGCCGGATGCCCGAAGACTATATCCTATTCGAAGCTGAATAGTGGATAGCTCGGTTCGAGAAGCCGATGAAGGACGTGGTAAGCTGCGATAAGCTTAGGCGAGGTGCATGCAGCCTTAGAGCCTAAGATTTCCTAATGCGACTTCGCGGCCTGTTTCGACAGGTCAGCACGAGAGTGCAGGTAACGCGGTGAATTGAAACATCTTAGTAACCGTAGGAAAAGAAACCAATTATGGGATTCCCCCAGTAGTGGCGAACGAAAAGGGAATAGCACAAACCGAACGGCCTTCCGAGAGGATTGCCGGATGTGGTTCGTTCAACCATTAGAACCAAGCGGACAAGTCAAACTCTTCTGGAAAGAAGGGCCATAGAGAGTGATAGCCTCGTAGACTGACTCCGCACCGTTCACAGGTTGAGCAAGAGTAACATGGGTTGGAAATCCTGTGTGAATATGGGAGGCACATTCTTCCAATGCTAAATACTTCTCGAGTCCGATAGCGTACTAAGTACCGTGAGGGAAAGCTGAAAAGTACCCCTAGAAAGGGGGTGACAAGAGCTTCAAACTATTCAGTAATAGGCTAGATATGGCGTGCAAGCGTTGATACAGACTAAAGAACCGGCCGAGAGGCCCTAGTATGATCTCTGTGGAGCGACGTCATATCATCCGTTTTGAAAAACGGGGCAGGGAGTTTGTCTCCGTGGCGAGACTAATTCGTTTTACGCGATGAAGTCGTAGCGAAAGCAAGAAGTCCGCAGCGCTTTGCGTGAGGGACCTCGTGTTAACGCGCGAGAAGTCACCGAGACATGATCCGAAACTGGTCGATCCTGGCCTGGTCCGGCTGAAGCGGCGCGAAAGCTCCGTGGAAGGCCTCATCGGTGCTGTGTTACAAGCGCTCGAGTGAACTGGGTCAAGGGGTGAAATGTCAATCGAGATCAGTGATGGCTGGTTCCATTCGAAATGAATCGAAGTTCAGCCTCAAGCGAGACGGTCTAAGAGGTAAAGCTACTGATTCTGGGTTTCTGGACGCGAGTCCAGGCCCGGAGTCAAACTCTGAACTCTTAGACGTTGTAGACCTTGGGAGTGAGGGGCGGTGCGTAAGGTACCGTTCCTAGAGGGAAACAACCCAGAGCATGGTTAAGGTCCCATAATTTTTGACTAAGTGTCATCGAGGATGTCTTGGTTCTCAGACAGCGGGGAGGTTAGCTTAGAAGCAGCTACCCTTTAAAGATAGCGTAACAGCTCACCCGTTGAGAGCCGAGGCGCCGTAAATGGACGGGGCTTAAGTCAAGAACCGATACCATGCCCAGTGAAATAATCTGGGGTAGAATGGCGGTCTGCATGGACAGAAGCTTGGAAGTGATTTCAAGTGGACCGTGTAGACACGAGAATCCTGCCGGCAGTATCAACATTAAGAACAGTGCGAATCTGTTCCACCGTAAGAGTAAGGGTTCCTCTGCAATGATTATCAGCAGAGGGTTAGTCGGTCCTAAGCCGGTCCGTAAATCGAGACTGGCGAATAGGGAAACAGGTTAATATTCCTGTACCTAACCACACTAACTGACGTTTCGGGATAACAGAATCTGCGTCACCGCGCAGTCTAAGCAGTTAATACGGGCGAGCGTAATGCTTCGACCCTGTGAATCTGTGAATGGCCTGGGAAAAATCCCGGGTTTCTGTGATTCCTGGAACCCATGAAAAGGAGTGGAAGACCGTACCCAGAACCAGCACAGGTACTCTGGCTGAGTAGGCTAAGGTGTTCGGGCATAACGAAGCTTAGGGAATTCGGCAAATTGGCCCCGTACCTTCGGTACATGGGGTGCCTATCTACTAGATTAGATAGGTTTCAATGACTCGAGGAGCTCGACTGTTTACTAAAAACATAGCCGACTGCTAGTCCGAAAGGATTTGTATAGTCGGCGACTCTTGCCCAGTGCCAGCACCTGAAACCTCCGTACAAGGAGAGGAAGGGCTGGTAAACGGCGGCGGTAACTATGACCGTCTTAAGGTAGCGTAGTCCCTTGCCAATTAATTGTTGGCCCGCATCAATAGAGTAACGAGGCTCCTACTG
>LKMX01000008.1 GCA_001564035.1 Nanohaloarchaea archaeon PL-Br10_U2g27 | reverse complement strand
TAATAGAAGACGAATGGACAAACTCACCCAGAATTGATATTCCTGAAAAAGAATATTTAGGAAAGGTCTTGCCTGACAAACCCAGCCCGGTTTTAACTCATTTAGATAACCGGCTGGATAACCTGCTAGTCCAAGGCGGCGAGATTACAGGTTTCATTGACTGGAGCCATCCGGAAGTTGGTCACTCGGAATATGATCTTGTGAGAGCGGAGTATTTACTGCTCGACTGGGATCTAGACTTCAAAACAGAAGAGGAGAAACAAATCCTAAAGGAAAAACTGCATCAAAGCTACCAAGAGGAGAAAGACTTTGAAAGCGAAGGCTTTGAGGAACGAAGGCAGATTTACAGGTATGCAACAGTTCTATGGTTAATGGCAGGATTCCCTAACTGGGGACAAGACTGGGAGGAAGAAGACAAAACAGAGATGGAAGAAAATTTATTAGAGAGGATGAATAAAGAAAGGCCTGAAGTCTGAGTAATTATCTTTCAAGTCGTGTGAAGGTCTTTTTCGAGATTGCCTATAGGCCTTCAACTTTTTTCTGTGAGTTCTTCTAGTTTGACTCGTTCAGAGTTTCCTTCATAGCTTTTGTCGCTGGAGATTATTTTTTCGTTGCTTGAGGAGACAAGATGGATTGCGTCCATAGGCGTCATTCCGTCTTCCTCTACTTTCACGGCGGCCTGAAATATTTCATCGACAGAGTCTCGGACTTCTACTAAGGCTTCAGTATTAGCCAGCACTTCTCGGCAGTCCCAGTCCTGTCTGTAAGAGATAAGAAAAATTTCAAGTAATACGTATCTGGAGATCCAGATTTCATCCTTATGTTCTTTGTAAACTTTTTCGGCAGCCTCTGTAAGCCAGTCATCTTCTTTGATTAATGCTATCAAAAAATCAGTATCTGCATACATGTCTTATCTTCCTGAGTCCTCTACTAAGGCCTTTCTCGCTTCTTTTTTAAGCTCTTCAGAAGATTTATCGGTTCCAGAAGTGATTTCTCTCAACTTATCCAAAGGATTATCTGATACTGGCACGAGTACTAGTCTGTCTTCCATATCTATCATTCGGAAATCTGTTCCATATTTTTCTCGCGTATCTTTCGGAAGATAAATTCTCCCGTCATTCGCAGAAACTTTCATAAAACACTAATTTTTTCCAAAAATTTAAATATTTTTCCATTAAACAGTTATTTTTCCGCTCAAACATGGTTCTTTTCGTTGATAGAAGTGTGCGCTAATCCTTTCTTTCAGGTTTTTAGAAAATAATACTTCTATCTGCAGAGAATAGAGAGAAGAGAAATTAAAGAGGCTTTGGAGCCCTCTTTTAGGCCTTTTTCATTCGTCGAATTCTACGTTTTCGAATTCTGTGTGTTCTAGTAGTTCTTCGCTAAGTCTGTTCTTGAACTCGTCACTCAATGTGTGGCTGTGTCCGTCGTTTTCGTGTTTGTGTACTACTGTTACTGTTTTTTCGTTGAATTCTAGTTCTCCGTGGCCTAACCGGTTGTCGAGTATGCCTTGGGCGATTTCTTTGTCGTCTTCTACTTTTTCAACGATTTTCACCCAGTATTCAAGGTCTTTTCCTGCTAGAGGGTGGTTGAAGTCGACTCTTACTCTTCCTGATCCTTTTGAAACTACTTTTCCTCTTTGGCCACCTACCATTATCTGTTCGCCAGGCCTGACTTGTACGCCTTGTTCTTTGAATGCTTTTTCTGGGAAAGTCTCTACTTTGTCGCTTTCTCTTTTTCCGTAGGCCTTTTCTGCGGGTATTTCAAGTTCTTTTTCTTCTCCGACTTCCATTTCGAGTAGTGCGTTTTCTAGGCCTTTGATTACGTAGTTTTCTCCGAGCAGCACAGGTAAGAGGCTGAATTCTACTTTTTCTGTCTGCAGATTTTCTTCCTCTGCTTTTTCTTTAGAGTTTAGGTCGAATACTTCGCCGTTTGTTTTTCCGACGTATTCGATTTTCGCCATTTCTCCTTTTTCCATGCATGGTTCAACGGTGATGAGAGTTATAAGGGTTAAAGTCTGTAATTCCGGTATGAGTTGGAAAGAATCTCTGCCTAAGCAGCCGCGTGAATCCCTTGAAAACATCTTGCTGGACGCAGAACAGTACGAATCCTCGTATATGAACTCTGAGAACCCTACAGTAGGTCAAATATGGGTTGTAATGGCATTACTAAATCAGAGGCTTGAGAAAGCAGAACAACTCGTCAGAGCGCAAAGAAAGGCCTTAAAAGAAATGGATGTCGAGATAGAGGTCGATAAACACCTTGACGAAGACCTAAAGCAAAGCCTGAAACGATACTGATCTTTCGCTATTTTACGCCTATTCTAAGACTATCGCAGGCCTTCCGGGCTCTGCACGAGAGGCCTTGGATTCTTCTGAACTGTTTTCTGATTCTACTATTAGAGATGCGTCGAACTCGGATTCGATGAACTCGGAGTTCTCTTCAAGCATCTCTTTTTCCTCTTCGAGGCCTAAAACTGTGTCGGGTAGTGCGCCAGGTTCTTCCATATAGGTCATCAAAAAGTCCTTAACCTGGTCGGCATATTCTTTCCTTCCCTGTACCAGCCGCCCCATTGCTTCCCCGAATTCAGGTCTTTCATCCACTATTTCTCTGATCTCCTCGAAAAGTTCTCGTTTCCATTCTTCTGCTACGATTACCTTGACTTCGTCGAACTCTCCGACTATGTCTCCGATCTCTCGTATGTCATCGACGACTTCCTCGAACAACATGTATTCTGCTTCAACTTCTTCATCTATCAACTCTTCATCGACTTCAGGCCAGTCCGACTCTGCAACTAGGCCATTCTTTCCGAGTTCTTCCCAGAGCTCTTCACAGATGTGGGGGGTGAAAGGCGCCATCAACCTGACTTGGACGCTCAGAAGCTGTTCCACGACTTCTCTGTTCATTTCATCGGATCTGTTCCTGTACCTGTTGATCAACGAGTTCAGTTCGAAGAACGCGGCAAGGCCTGCTTTACGAGTTTGGAATTCTTCAAGGCCTTCGGTCGTCTCTCTTGATATTTTTTGAAGCCTTGAAAGTGTGTATCTGTCGAGCTTGTTCTTTTCTCTTTCGACTCCTTCATTTCTCATCTGGACTGTTCGGTTGTAGAACTTCCTGATCTTTTCGTAGTACTGAGTTACGTCTTCCTGGTTCCAGTCGAAGTCCTGCCATGGCTCCCGCGAACCGAAGATGAAGAACCTTGTAGTGTCTGCACCGTACTCTTGGATTGCATCGTCAGGCAACTTAACGTTCCCTTTTGAAGAGCTCATCTTCTTTCCTTCAAGGGTTCCAAGCCCCCATGTGGCTATCCCTTTAGGCCAGTTATCCTCGTCAAACAGTGCTGTGTGGTGGAATACCATGAAAGTCAAGTGGTTCCTGATCAATGGATATGCTGAAGTCCTCCAGTCCATCGGATACCAGTACTCAAAGCTTTCCCGAGCCTCTACAATCTTCGACTCATTGATACCGGTCGATTCAGTTATCTCCTCAACTGAGCCGTCTCCATTGAATACGTAGTCAAAGAATTCAGGCCTCAACTTTTCGGAGTCAATGTCATCAATGATATGTCTTATAGTATAGAAGGCCATGTAGATTGTTGAATCACTCAACGGTTCGACAATGAAGTCCTTATCAAAAGGCATCGGTGTTCCAAGACCGTAGTTTCTGATCGCTGGCCATGACTCAAGCCAGTCGATAGTATGCTCGTACTCCTCACGCCGGTTCTCAGGAATGATATTCATGTCTCCGAGAAGTCTCTTGGCATCGTCTTTCCAGGCGTCGTCGTCGTAACGGATAAACCAGGAGTCTTGAAGCGAAACAATAACTTTTCCTCCGCTTCTTGAAACCACTTCTTCCGAAAAATCCCACATGGACGAGAACAGTCCTTCGGATTTAAACTTCTCTGTAAGTTCTTCTTTCACTTCGCTGACTTTTCTGCCTGCGAATTTTCCACAGTTCTCGTTCAGTACTCCGGTATGGAACTCCTTCTCGTAAACTTCTTCCGTGGCCTTTTCTAGAGCATCTTCATCTTCTTGACTGGTTACGCTGTGCTGTTCGCAGGCCTCTTTCGCCGGAACATCGTCGTAGGCCTCTACTTCAATTATAGTTTTAGGCTCGATCTCTCCGTCAGTGTACTCGCTGAGTTTCTCCCTGACATCTTCTAGGCTGATCCAGTCGTAAGGCGCGTGAGCTGGAACTGACATAACTGCACCAGTCCCGGAATCCGGATCAACAAATTCTGCAGGCAGTACAGGCACTTCTTCTCCTGTCACAGGGTTTTCAAACTTTTCGCCAAGCAGTTCCTCTCCATTCACTCGATATACTTCTTCTACTTCAAAGTCTTGGTGATCAAGTTTTTCCAAGGCTTCTTCAGAGACAATCCAGGTCTCACTGCCTACTTTGGCTTTCACGTATTCCAAGTCTGGCTTCACAAGTAGGTGTGTGACTCCGTAAACTGTTTCAGGCCTTAAAGTTGCTGTAGGCAGCACTGTACTATCTGATTTGAATTTTACCAGGCTATATTCCTGCTGTTCTGCATTTTCTCCTTTCAGAAGATCATGTGCAGTTACAGGGTTCTCAGACTTCACATCATATTTGGTAGGATGTCTTCCTTTCTCCAGCAGGCCTTTGTCCTTCAGTTTGTGGTACTGCCATTCTATGAACTTGTTATAGTCGTCGTCGTTTGTGGTAAACTCTCTTCTCCAGTCTACTGAGAACCCAAGGTTCTTCATGTTAGGCCTGTAAGAGTTATCGATAAAGTAGTCTGCATAATCCATAGGCTCTTCCCAGGACTCGGCCTCTTCCCTACTGACGCCGTAGGTTCCAGTAATTACATCCCACTGTGCGTCTTCGCCTTCTTTCAGCCGGTCGAGCGCACCGATAATCGGGGTTCCTGTTACGTGCCATGCCATCGGGAATAGTACGTTGTAGCCCTGCATCCGTTTGAATCGGGCGAAAACATCTGGGAGAGTGTATGTGCCGACGTGGCCTATGTGCATTCCGCCGCTTGGGTATGGATATGCTACAGTGATGTAGAAGCTGTCTTTTTTGTCTGGGTCGACGTTGAATACTTCTTCTTCATTCCATCTTTTCTGCCACTTTGCTTCAAACCTGTTCTGTTTATCGGCAAACTCTTTAGACATAAAACCTTCTTTGCTTGAAACTTATTTTAATCTAAAGAAATTTTGAAGACGGGTTTTGAAGGCGTGGTAATTTAAATACTGTTAGTCTAATTTTTGTTTACGATGACGCGCCTCATCTGTGTAAGCAGTGGTAAAGGAGGAGTAGGAAAAACTACGGTGACCTCAAATCTTGGAGCAGCACTAACGCACTTCGGAGCAGATACCGTAGTCTTAGATGCAAATCTAACGAACCCGAATCTAGGTTTTCACATAGGAATACCGCTTTACCCGAAAACGTTGCATGACGTATTGAAAGGAGATGCGCACATAACAGAGGCGATGTACATACATGACTCAGGCCTAAGAGTTGTGCCTGCAGGCCTTTCAGTAGAGGATTTGAAAGACACTAGTCCTGAAAACCTCAGCGATGTTTTACTCGATGCTGTGGGTGAGCCTGATTTTGTATTGATTGATTCGGCGGCAGGGCTCGGTAATGAGTCTGTGAACGCTATTGAAGCTTCAGATGAGGTATTGATTGTTACTAATCCTAATCTTCCGGCCGTTACAGATGCGTTGAAGACTGTTAATATTGCTGAGGAGGCAGGAACTGATATTACTGGTGTTGTTTTGAATAAGGTGAGGAATAATGATGCTGAGTTGAACCAGGAAGAGGTCGAGTCGATGATTGGTTACGAGGTTTTGATGCATATTCCTGACCATCAGAAGGTTGATGAGGCCTTGGCTGCTAAGAAGCCGATTATCCATCATGATCCTGATCACCATGTTTCGGAGCGGTTCAAAAAAGTGGCTGCGGACGTTCACGGGCTGGATTATGAGCCTAGGATCAGGGAAGACGGGTTTTTAGGAAAGATTTTGGACAGGTTTAGGTAGAACCTTTTTATTACCGGCAAACGAATTCTTGATTAATGACTAGAGTCATATCTGTGGTATCGGGTAAGGGCGGTGTCGGTAAAACAACTATGACTGTGAATCTGGGTACTGCACTGGCTCAGCACGGTCATGACGTTCTAATAATTGACGGCAACTTTTCGGGCGCGAACGTAGCCCAGCACTTTGGACTCGGATTCCAAGACGTGTCACTAAACGATGTGCTTAAGGGAGACGCATACATAACACAGGCCGTATCAAAACACAGTGAAGGAGTATCTGTGCTTCCAGCAAGCATATTAGACTTCCAAGCAGATGCAGAAAACCTGAAACACGCCTTAGTAGATTTCCTTGGAAATAAAGACTTCGTCTTCATCGATGCAGCGGCAGGAATAGGGGACGAAGTACAAGCAAGCATAGAGGCCTCAGACGAAGTTCTCCTCGTATCGCAGCCTGAGCTACCATCTTTAACAAACTGCTTGGGCGCAAAGAAGCTGGCGCAGCAGCTTGACAGAGAGATAATAGGCCTGGTCTTGAACAGTGTTAGAAATGAAAACTGCGAGGTCGATCTGAACGATGTACACGATCTTGTTGAAGCCCCGATAGTTGGTAAGGTGCCGGATCACACTCATGTGAGAGAGGGTATAGCTCTTAGAGAACCTGTTGTAACTTACAGGCCTGATTCAAAAGTTTCTAAGAGGATTGAAGATGTTGCTTACCGGTTGAAAGGCCAGCAACCTCCGAAAAGAGGTATAGGCGAGAAGCTGAAGATGAAGCTGAACGAAGTATCGCCGTTCTAAAAAACATAGAACTAAAAACTCGCGGACAGACTTAGATAAACATGGCGTCTTTCTTCCATGCATACGATCTCAGAGGGAAGTATCCTAGTCAGATATCGGAGGCCGAGGCTGAAAAAGTCGGGAAGGCCTACGGCACTTTTACAGGCCGGAAAAAAGTAATGGTAGGCCGGGATGGTAGGACTCATGCGGAAGAAATAACTTCGGCCTTTGTTAGAGGCCTGAGATCTGCGGGTGTCGATGTTTTGGATGCTGGAATGGTTCCGACGCCTATTGTATATTATGCAATGGATGATTTGGGTTTAGATCATGCTGCGGTTGTAACTGCGTCCCATAATCCTTCTGAGTATACTGGGTTCAAGTTTGCCAAGTCTGGAGGCCTCGCAATGTCAAGAAATGCGGGTATGAAAGAAATAGAGGAAATATATCGGTCTGAAGACTTTGCTGAAGGTTCAGGGAGTGTAGAGGAGATCATTATTGAGGAGAAGTACGTTAATGCGGTTTCAAACTTGTTTTCCGTTGATTTGGATGTTGCTGTGAATTATGGGAATGGCGTTGCTGCTAAGACGGCGCCAAAACTTTTGGAGAAGATTGGCTGCGAACTGAAGAATGTAAACATGGATATTGACGGTAGTTTTCCTAATCATCTTCCTGCGCCTCACGAAGAATCTGCTCAAAAGGCCTTGAAACAAGAGATGGATGGTCAGGATCTTGGTATAATCTTTGATGGGGATGGTGATAGAGCAGGTTTCATAATCGATGGAGAGTATGTTTCAGAGGATAAGGTTCTTTCTCTTTTCGCTGAAGAAGCCTTGAAGAGGGGTGGCGGCAAGGTTGTGCATGGTATAAGAGTCTCAAAGGTTGTGCCTGAAACTATTGAGGGAAACGGCGGCGAGGCGGTTGAGTCGCGTGTTGGCCACACTTTTATCTCTGAGATGATACACAGCGATGAGGAAATAGTTTTTGCGGGAGAGCTTTCAGGCCATTACTATTTTCCCTATCTGGGTTTTCCATGGGATGACGGTATGCTCGCAGCATGCCTTATGTGTCAAATCGCGGAAGATGGAGGCCTGGAAAAGTTGAATGATTATCCGAGTTATCCTGTTTCGCCTGAACTGAGGATTGACTGCGCCCATGAAAGAAAGCAGAAAGTGGTAAGCAAGATTTCCGAGAAATACTCGGAGTATGATATATCGACTAAGGATGGTGTTAAGATTAATTTTGGAAATGGGTGGGCGTTGATAAGGCCTTCCAACACTGAGGAGAAGATAAGCGTTCGATGTGAGGCAGAAACGGAGAAAGATTTAGAGCAGATATTGGAGAGGGTAGAGTCGGACGTTAGGTCTCTCTGCTGATTTCATAAGCGTGACTGCCGGAACTGATTATGTCGCCCATCCCGACAAGCCTCTCAGGGTTCTCATGGATTAAAGTAGGAATTGCTGCAACCTTATACTCTGAGACCTCTGCAAAACCTTTTTCAGCAAAATTATCGAGATCAAAGGAGGCCTCAAATTCTTCAAGCGCATCCAAATTCTTCACATGCATTCTTTCAAAATCTAGGCCTTCAAAATCCTTTAGTAGTGGTAAACGTCCGTTTTCTGCGCATAAGATGGCGGAGACTTCTCCGAAAACCATTCCATCTCTCAGGTCTTCTAGGCCTATAGAATAGTTTTTGTCAGCTACTAGGAGGTGGTATCTGTAGGTGTGTAAATGAACTCTTTCAATGCCGTAACTTTCCATCAGTTTTTGGATTATTTCGAATGCTTTAACTGCTCCAATCTTTGACGATGTTTCTAGTTCTAGTAACTCGCTAATTTTCTGTAGCTCTGTCTCGTCCAGGCCTAAGCTATCGATTTCAGGGCCTAACAGGTCTAAGATCAGTCTGAAGCCTTCTTTGTCGCAGTCCACTAGTTCTAAGTGTTTTTTTGATTCTATTTTTGCTATTTGCCGTCTTGCTTTCTCTATTTTTGCTATTTTGTTTCCTGTGACGTTGTGGAATCCTGAGAAGAGCGCTCTATCTATTTTTTGGTCTATTTTATCAATGTTTTCTTCAATGCTAGTTCTGAAGTATGGTCCGAACCCTTTCAGAGAATCTGAAAGTATTAAACGGGAGGATTTGCCTTCGCTAAACTCTATTATGGTGTTTTCCTTGGTTCTATCGGTATTTGCGGCGTCTTTAACAGCTCTGAGCTCGAAATCTCTGTCAAAGTATGGGTGTTTCACGTCTTCGTTAATCAGGCCTGCAAGTTTCTCAGACAGTAAAGGCGTGTAAAAAATGACTTCGCCGTCCATGTTTGACAAGTAGTTTGCCATAATCCCTGCTTGGCCGCCCACGCTAGTTTCGGTATCTCCTATTTCTTCATCAAATCTGCTGCTGTCAACCTCTCTATTCGAGCCAGTGTCGCGACAAAACTTCACAACTTTCTTCAAGTCCTCAAGGTCTTCAACCTTCTTAAGATCTTCTGAACCGGAGTCCTGCTCAAAATCTAGGCCTTTAAAATTAATTTTTTTATCAAGGTTCGCGTTAAAGGCAGTTAAGACACTAAAATCTAGTTTTGGGGGTTCAGATGCTATTTTGTCGTATCTTTCTCTCCATAATTCGATCATAGGCCTGAGCACAACTCCAGAAGCTCTTCTAAAACGTCATCGGTTTTGACTACTCCGGAAGCTACTAGAACGCCTTTGCAGCCGAGTTCAATGCTTTTTTCCACGTCTTCGCTAGTCTTTATTCCGGCTCCTGTTAAAACAGGTACTTCGGAGAATTTAACGGCCTCGTTTATCACGTTTGGCTCTGCTGAGGATACAGAGATGTCGCCGCCTATTAACTCTGGAGGCTCAAAAGCAACGTAATCAGGGTTAAGCATGCTTAATTCTCCGCATTCTTCCGGGCTCTGGGCGCAAACAACGCTAGTCAATCCAACTTCTCTGCAGCGGTTGATAATCGACTGGATTACGTCTTTTTCCAGTCTTCTTTCAGAATGGTTTATTAATGCGCCTGAGGCTCCAGCCTTTTTGATTCCTTCCGCTAAAACGCTTCCCGTATTACTCCCGGGCTTCTCAGGGTCAATGTGCTGTGCATAAACTTTTCCTGAAACTTTGGGGATGTCGTAAGGCTGCGGAGCCACTATGATTTCTTTACCTGTTTTTTCAGAGGCTTCCGCACATTTCTCCGACAGTTCAACTGCTTTTTCTCCCACTGCCTGTTTATAGGCTTTAAAATTCACTATTATCATGTTATCACCTTCCTATCAAGATCAGGATCGTTCAATATTTTTACTTCTCCGTCCTGGAACTCTAGGTCTAATTCTGAATCTCCTACTCGTTTCCCTAATCTTTTACAGCTAATATCGCCTGCAGGATCTATTTTTACAGCGTCTTCAGTAATTTTGATACCAAGCAGATGGGAGTCGACCGCATGGATGAACAGGCCTGCGCTCCAAGCCTGTTCTAGGCATCCAAGATTTTCTCCAGTCTCAGAATCAACAATTTCGGGCAAGGCTCCGGGCTGACCGTCATCTAAGAACTGGGCTAGGTTTTCAAGGAAGTTGAGGCCTTCTCTAACTTTTCCGTTTTCAAAGTTCGCGATCGCCGCCCAAGAAGTTGTTAGTCCCCATGCACTTCCTTTGTGGTATCCTGAGCTATCGTATCCTGGGTCGGTAACTGCTCTTGTTCTTGCACCGAAACGGGATGAGAATTCGCCATTAATTTTTGACAAGTATTCGCTCTCCAGCTGTCCGAACATTATCGGCACAGCAGGATTAATTGTGTGGGGTGCGTCATCTCCAAGATGATCTCTGACATGACCGTTTTCAACAAATTCTTCTAGGCCTTTCTCCAGTTTTTCAACATCTTTTTCCATTATTCTATCGGCTTTCAACCATAGGCTTTGAATGTCTACTGCGTTAGGCCTTTCAAGCGTATCCATCCATGTACCAGCTGGCTCATGGACTACTAAGTTCTTTTCTAGTTCTAATCTATCATATGCGTCTTCCATGCCTTGCAAAATTTTTTCAGATGTCTTGTAGTGTCGTTTCAATTTTTCTGCTGCAATAATGAACAGCGGCGCGGTATCCGGTCTGCCCATCACATCGTTACTATCTTCTAAATTAATTTTCCCAGGTATTCCATACTCTGCAAAGTTTTCAAGGATTTCGAAGGATTCTTCGTAATAGCCTGCATCTATGAAACCTAGTAATGTCCAGAAACAGTCTCTAGCCCAGTAATTTTGGAACCATGGGTGTCCTGCGATTATTCCTAGGCCTTCGTTATCGTAAACAAGGTTTTTCACAGAGTTTATGGAGCTGTTAAAGCATCTTGCGATATCTAGGCCTTTTAAAGACTGCTCACGCTGGTTTAAACCTCTTCCGTCTTTCTCAGAGGTTTTAAAGGTTAGCTGTATTTTGTTGGTAGAGTTTCCGTCTACTTCAGATCTTAGTACTAGTTGTCCGGGTATAAAACATTTCTGAGGCTCTCCAGGACAGTGTTCTTTTGTGTAGGCCTCTCCTTTGTTAAAGATTTTTTGATCAGCGCTTATAACCAGTTTTTTGTCTCCAGATGTTACGACTGTGTTTTTTTCGCTGTTCTCTACATGGTATTTTTCTTGTGTTATGTCTTCACTTTTCTTACGTATGTCTATGCCTGCCTCTACTGAGGCTTGGACTGCTTTCTTTTTATCAGAGTTGTTTTCGATTTCTATTACTGATTTGAAGCCTTTAAGGCCTTTTTCCAGTTTCACGTGTTCTATTATCGTTAGGGAGTAGAGTTCGTGTATGTATTTTATGTTTTCTCCGTATTCTACAGCTTTCAAAGTGTTTGAGTCGAGCCAGATTCCGTTTATCTGGTAAGCATAGTAGTCAAGATATTTGTAGGGTGGAGACCAGTAGCCGTGCCACTTTGTTTTGAATCCTGTGTCTAGGCCTCGATGAATAAATCCGTAGAGGTTGGATGCAGTCCCTGTTTTGTCTTCAAGGCCGTCGGTCAGGTGATACATACTGTAAGCTCTGCTGTTCAAAGGTATAAAACATGTATTTTGACTTTGCAGTGGTAATCTGCTGTTTTTATACGAGGAAACGCCATAATTTATCTATGGGGCTCGAACTTGTAGAGGTATCATTTGAGGTAGCCAACAAAGTCGGAGGGATACACCAAGTACTCAACTCAAAGAGCTACAAGATGAAAGAGTACTATGGGGAGAAATACCTCACAATCGGGTTCTACGATCAAAAACAGGCCTCCCAAGAATTTGTGCCTCTAGAAAATGTTGAATACTTCGAAATATTTGAAAAACTCAAATCCGAAGGGATAAACTGCTACTACGGAGAATGGAGTATTGATGAAAGGCCTAAAACTATACTTGTAGATGCTTCAGGCCTGAAAAAAGAAGTCGACGATATAAAAAAAGAATACTGGGAGCTGCACGGCATAGACACTCTTGAAGCAGGCCATGACGTTGATGAACCGTTAAAATGGAGCTATGCTGCCGGAAGGCTTGTTCAAGAGCTGGAAAAAGACCATGACTTTGTATTACATCTTCATGAATGGCTTTCAGGGCCAGCAGCTTTCGAAACAGAATCGCCTACAGTTTTCACTACTCACGCAACAGTTCTTGGCAGAGCACTATCAAACTCGGGCTACGACCTCGTTAAAATGATCGAAGAAGATAATATATCTGAAGATCTGGCAAAAAAACACGGCGTCAACGCCAAACACACTATAGAAAAGGCCTCAGCAAGAGAAGCAGAAGTATTTACGACCGTAAGCAAAACAACGGCCTCAGAAGCCGAAAAAATACTGGGTGTGAGGCCTGACAAAGTATTACCGAATGGATTCAATGTTAAGCATTATCCAAGTCTCAAAGAGCTGTCATACAACCATACTGAGAAGAAAAAGAAAGTCAAACAGTTTTTAAAAGCCTATTTCAGGCCGTACTACGAGATAGATCTTGAAAACGATCCTAGAATATTCTTTGCATCAGGAAGATACGAGTTCCATAACAAGGGATTCGACTTGCTTATAGACGCACTCGATAAAGTCAATCAAGGCTCTGGAGACGATATATACGTCTTTTTCTTCGTCCCATCAGATGTCAAAAGGCCTAAACCCGAAGTCATGGAAAACAAGAAAGCTTATGCTTCGATAAAGCACGAATTCGAGGCCTTGATCCCAGAGATGAAAAAAGAATTTATAGAAGCAGCTACTTCGGGAAGGGAATCTATTGAAAGCATTGAAACAGTTTTAGAAGAATCTGAGAGGCTTAAATCATTGCAATCTAAGTTCCACAGCAGAGAAGGTAGGCCTCCTGTTTCAGCTTTCGAGCTAAATTATGGCTGCGATGATATCGTTCAATCTCTGTATGAGGCAGGCCTAGATAACTCTGAGGACAACCGTGTCAAAGTGGTTTTTTATCCGACTTATCTTTCTGAAGATGATGGTCTGCTGTCAATGGACTATGAGGATGCGGTTGTGGCTGCAAGCGCCGGTTTTTTCCCTAGCTACTACGAGCCTTGGGGTTACACGCCGGTTGAGACGGCGGCTAACGGGGTTTTGTCGGTTACATCGGATCTAGCAGGTTTTGGCAGGTTTTTGTTGAATAACGCGGATGATGCAGATCGTAAAGGGATAAAGGTATTGGAAAGAAGAAGTGTTTCCCGCGAGAGACAGGTAGAGGACCTGGCAAATATAATAGAAGAGTTCTCATCCTACGATAAGGCAGAAATAACTGAGAGAAAACACAATGCAAGAAAACTTGCGCAAATCACATCGTGGGATAAACTAGGCCACAACTACAAGGAAGCGCACAAAATGGCACGAGAAAAATGATGGAAATAGATTACACAAACACTCCGGAACCTGAAGAAAAAAGTTTTGAGAAACCTGAGCCATACTTCTCCAAACACAAAACAAACTTAGAAAGAATAAAATCAATAGACACAGACTTCCAAACACTCGTAATAATAGGCAACGGCGGATCAATAACAAGCATTAGGGCGCTAGAGTACGCATTCCACGACGACCACGATAAAAGACTGGAAATAATAACCACAATGGAGCCGGACCACCTCCACAGAGTCGAAAAAACGCTCAACAAAGAAGAAACACTGGTAATGCCGATAAGCAAATCCGGCAACACAACAGGAGTAATAGAATCCACACTATACTTCCTAAACAAAGGATACGAAATAAAACCGCTCACCTCAGAAACAGGCGCACTAAAAGAAATAACAACCAGAAAAGGCCTTGAATGCATAAGACACCCGGATATAGGCGGAAGATTCACAGGCCTATCAGAAACAGCGCTAGCTCCAGCAGCAATGCTAGGCCTAGACGTTGAACAAATATTCGAATCCGGCAGACAAAAACACAAAGAACTCTCGCCTCCAGGACCTAACAAGGCCTCAAAACTGGCAGAAACGCTTTACAAACTGGAGGAGAAAGGTTTCCAAGAAGTTGTGACGCCCTTCTATTCGACAAGACTATTCGGATTCTATCCGTTAATAGTCCAGTTGATGCACGAATCAGTATGCAAAAAAGCGAGAGGCCAAACATTTTACGGAGACCTAGGGCCAGAGATACAGCACCACACAAACCAGCGAATATTTGGAGGAAAGAAAAACACGGTTCCAGTTTTTTTCGAAAGCAGCTACGAATCATCAAAAATACAAGTGCCAGAAAGCCTTCAACAAATAAAGCTAAGAGGGAAGACTCTCGGAGAACTCCAAGACCTAGAATACGGAGAAGCTCTAAAAGCAGAGCTAGAAGGAGTGAAAAAAGCATTGGAAGCTGAAAACAGGCCTTTCATAACCATAAAAACAGATCACAGCTACAAAGACGCAGGCCAGTTAATGGCTTTGCTCCAGTACTTAGCAGTCTACTCGGCATGGATAAGAAACGTAAATCCATTCAACCAGCCAGACGTCGAAAAAAGCAAAGAAAAAGCGTTCGAGGAACGATTCTAAATGAGAGTGATTATACTAACTCGAAAATTTGAGGACGGCAGCCCGGTTTCAGAGTATACAAAGGCCTTAGCTGAGTATTTAGTCGAAAAAGGAGATGAGGCCTTAATTTTAGCTTTTGATGACGGCTCACACTACTCAATAGATGAAAGAGTTGAAGTTAGGAGAGTCCCTTTGCATTATGAAGGCGAATCGCTCTACAGCTGGTCCATGATGATGAATAATGAGCTCAAAGGAGAAGCCCGCCGAATATTTGACAGCGAAGAGTTCGACATCATTCACGCAAACGACTGGATAACTGTGCCAGGAGCAACCGCTCTCAAAGCATACCTAGATAGGCCTATGGTGTTGACTCTGCACTCAACGGAACATGAAAGAGGTTTTCAAAGCGAGAACTCCTCGATGATCTCGGAGCTTGAATGGAAGGGCTGCCGAGATGCGGATAAAGTCCTTGTAAACAACAGAGACACTTACGGCTCCGTTCTCCATGATTTAGATGTAGAAGAGCTGAAAATAGATGAAATATCTCCTTTCAAGGATTTATGGCAAGAAACAGTTTTAAAAACCTACAGAGAGCTTGTTAAAACAGAACAAGTCCGGCAAAAGAACTAGAGAGTATATATGAGACCGTTATTCATAACTTGGGAATATCCGCCATACAAGGCGGGAGGAATAGCAGCGCACTGCGAAGATTTAGCCACAACAATGTCGACACAGGGCCATGAACCAGTAGTTATAACTTACGGCGACAAAGAGGAAACAGAGATCCGTGACGGCGTTGAAATACACAGAGTTCCTTCCAACAACTCTGCAAATAACACAGTGACGTGGGCTATGAGCCTAGGCGACAGAATGGAGAAAAAAGCCATTGAACTCGCTAAAAAGAAAGACTTCGATCTAGTACACGGCCATGACTGGATGACTGTTCCGGCAGCCACAGGAATAAAGAAGACACTAGGCCTCCCGCTAGTGTTTACAGTCCACTCAACTCAAAAAGGCCGAGACGGTATTAACTCGGATTACCAGCAAGCAATACATAATTTAGAATGGCTAGGCACATACGAGGCCTCACAAGTCATAACGGTAGGCAGAGATTTCTGTGAAGAGGTAAAACATCTGTATGAAGTGCCGGAAGACAAAATAAACTATATCCCAAACGGTGTTGACTTGGAAAAATTTGATTCTCACTCTGCTTCGCTTCAAAGAGAAAAGTATGCTTTAGACTGGGAACAGATAATATTATTTGTCGGGAGAATGTATCCTCAAAAAGGGCCTGGACACTTAATAGAGGCGATGCCGCATATCTTGGAGCGAAGACCTGAAGCCAAGTTTATAATGTGCGGTTCAGGAGCAACTGAACATTACAAAAATATCGCGAAGAAAAAAGTTGGGGATAAGGTGCATTTTCCAGGTTATGTTTCGGATGAGGCCTTAATAGGCCTCATGAAGGAAGCGGAGATGACTGTGGCGCCCAGTGTCTATGAGCCATTTGGCATTGTTCCATTAGAGGCTGCTGCATGTGAAACAGCAACAGTTGGGAGCTATACTGGCGGCATGAAAGATACTATCGTTCATGAATATACTGGCTTGCATACTTATCCAGAGGACCACGGATCTATAACGAACCAGGTTACAAGGGCCTTAAATGATCCTAGCTGGGCCGATTGGCTGGGAGACAATGCCAGAGACAGAGTGGAAGACAACTTTAGATGGGAGCAAATCACTTCCTGGACAACCGGAGTCTATACTGAAGCCTTGACGTAAAACCGTCATTCACAGATTTAATCTTTTCAGCCAGTCCTTGATCGCATGGTTCATTTTCTGCTTCCCTTCATCAGTATACGAGTGTTTAACTCCTTCCAGTTTCTGAATGTGAACATCTGAGCTAATATTCTTTGAGGCCTTTACCGAATTTTCAAAGCGAACTGTTTGATCATCTGCGCCATGAGAGATAAAAATAGGCGTATGCAGTTCTTTTTCGACCTCACTGAAACCATATTTTTCGAAGTTCTCTGCGAAACGCTTATCTACAGGTTTTCCCTCAATGTATTCGTATCTCCCTTTCTCTCTAACTACAGACATAAATTCGCCCATTATATCATTGTAGGTTACAGGGGCATTCCCTATTATGCCATCGGGGTCTCTTTCTAATGCTGTGTGGAATACTACCTTGCCTCCAAAGCTAGTGCCGAAATATACAAACTTTCTTGGATCAAAGTAGTCTGTTACAGCTTTCAAATCCTCTATACGCGACTCTAGATTCTGATCGATAAATGCGCCACTACTCTCTCCATTACCTCTGAAATCAAATCTTACCGCATTCCATCCGTTCTCACTAAAGAACTCTGCTCTCTGTTTATTACCTCGATCCTTGTTCCCTCCAAAACCATGGCATAAGATAATCCATTTATCAGAAGACGCTTTATGATGGACTGCTGAGATTTCATCCCCAGAAACTTCAATAACATGCTTTTCAGAGCTTTCCTTCATACTTCAATCAGCTTTAGAGCATTTTTTACATAATCTGCTGTGTTTCATTTTAGGTTATCCTTCAATGAATAAGCAATTCGCACCAAAATTTAATGTTATTTCCTTAACCGAGTTCTTTATCGACTTGCTCCTGGAAATCCATCAAGTGATCTGTTATAACTGCGAAGCCTTCATGTGGATGGTCAAAGTATGAGAAGTAGTTGTGCACGCTTCCATCATCATAGGTCTTAGTAGCAATGTGATGCAAGTGATCGGACGTTAAGAACTTTCTCCAGACCTCAAGATACTCGGGATCATCTAAGGCCTTCACTTTTTCTTCTAAGGCCTGCATCTTGTCAAAAAGCATTTTCTGCATAGGATTGCCTAGCCATGCGGATGCGTCCATCTCTTGGTCAGCCCAAGAAACCGTGTTAAACTCGAAAGCATCGAACTCTCCGACAGACGGGTTTTCTGCAACTTCACGCACTTTTGCGAAACGTAGATTATCGTACTTCAGTATTTCCTCTGGTAGAGATTCTAAAAACCATAAAATGCCTGTGCCTTCCCAGTGGTGCTCTCCGAAAGTCTCATAATCCATGAACAAGTTAACAGAATGACCTGAGGCCTCAGAAAGCCAAGAAGCATACTTCTCTGCTGTTAAAGGGTGCTCATCCCACCACTCCGCGCTAAACCTGTAACCGACATCGTCAGTCAACTTTCTATTCCTCAAAAGAATCGAATTACTGTCCTCAGTCACGAACTCTGGCTGAGTATACACATCATTAGGCGACCTCCAACCAAGAATCCGGTCCACGCCCTCAGTAAAAACGCCTTTGTAACCCTCCTCAGCACTTATCTTACCGATCTCATTATGATAAATCAACTCTGTATTGGTCATCACCTGAGGCCTAACACCAAAAGTATCCTCCACAATATCCCTGTGATGGTTCAACTGCCACCTGAACTCGGACTTGTCATCAAACAAACCCGCTAAGCTGTGAAGATAGGCCTGTCCAATGAAATCGATCGAATCATCCGGAAACCGGTTAATCAAATCTATAAGCTCAGGATGATACTCTTTCGCCTGCTGAATCCAGCTTGTCGAAACAGAAAAGTTCACGACCAAAGGCCTATCACTCCCTGACCGTTTCTTCGCCTCACGCAGTAATCGCTCCGTTGCAGGAAAATAACAGTTCTCAGCCACGTCTCTGAAAAAGTGTTCGTTCATATCATCGTCAAAATACCTGTCATACAAGTTTTCTGCGTCTTCGTTCACTCCGTCAACGCGCAGACGATGAGGTTGGTGCACCTCAAAGCAAAGAGTAATAGGAGTCATCAAAAAGTAGTTGGGAGTGACGGTTTAAAATTGGACCGGATCCAATAAACAGACATGAGCCTAGAAACCGAAAAAACAGAGAAAGGAATCAAAATCTGCGTGAAAACTAGAAATAAAATAGCGGTGCTCATAGAAGACGGGAACAAAGAAAGAATACTCCTACCACTCAACAAAAAAGCAGAACAAAACACGTACTACTACGAAAACCCGTCAGGCCTCACAAAAACACAGGAAGGATACATAGGATTCTATCCGGGAATACCTGACAAAATCAAACTACTGAACTAGTTCTTCATAAACTTGAACATACTCACTAACCATTTCATCCCAGTCTCTTACCTCAACACAAGGAGTATCAGAGTTCAAAGCCTGTTTAAGCCCTTTACTGATCGACTCGGAATGAGGCTCTACGAGAGTGACTGCCTCTGAAGATATGATCTCAGTTATTCCGCTTTCAGCGCAGACAACAGGCGTACCTGAAACCAGGGCCTCGCTGATTGTTAAACCAAAAGGCTCGTTTATAGAAGGAGTGACAAAAACATCTGCAGCCTCGTAATAACTCCCCAAACAGTCTTCCGGGATAAATCCTTCAAACCTTACACTTTCCTCTATCCCCAGTATCTCTGCGAAATCCTTTAACGAACTAGTTAAATAGCCTTCCCCGCCCAACACCAAAACCCCTTCGTTTTCTTCTAGATACTTCTTGAACCCGTACAAGAGATGTTCAAGGCCTTTCTGCTCAGCATGCCTTCCAACATAGAAAAATACTGGTTTATCCGTGCCAAAATCTATCTTATCCGATTTTTTTGGCCTCGAAAACCCGTTGTAAACTACTTTAGATTCAACGCCATGCCTCGACTTTATTTCATCCGCCAGCTTTTGGCTTACACTGGTAACAGCGTCTGCATGAGTTAAACCAATTTTTTCAAGGTTCTCCAGTCTTTCGCTCGGCATTCTGCTTCTGGAACTGCTCAAAGAGTGAAAAGTAGAGATCCATTTAATACCGGAATACTTTGAGGCCTTGAAACCTGCTTCAACACCAAACCAGTCGTGCGTATGCACCAAATCAAAATCTTGTGCCATTAAAGCAACTTTTCTGCTTAACTGCTCTGCCTTACAGGTCATATCGCCATCTACAGGTACGCCAACAATACTCTCATGCTCTGGAGCTCGCTCTTCAGGCAAAACAAGTCTGGCATCAACACCTATCTTCCTAAGGCCTTCAAAAAGCTCCTTCACGTGAATGTCCAGGCCTCCATCAATTTTCGGAGGGTAGCCCCAGCCAACTATCAGAACTCTCATGCAGAAAATAAGGGAAAAGGAAGGTTATTATGTTAGGCCTAAGGCTTCATCAGTTTTTCCGATACTTTCTTCCTTTTCTTCTATTTCAAACATTGCCCTGAT
>LKMX01000036.1 GCA_001564035.1 Nanohaloarchaea archaeon PL-Br10_U2g27 | reverse complement strand
GAATCCTGCAGACTGTCAAACGAGTATGAAACCTGAGAGGTACTAGAAAAGCCTTCTATATCATCTACTAGCTGTGAAAAATTTCCTTCGCCCAATTTATTTAAAAGCGAGAGCTTTCGAGGATCTTGTAAGCGTCTAACTACTTCGGCTATGTTTCGATCGAAAGAACCTTGGTAAATATTGTCTTTCACGGAAAATAGAAACAGAACATAGAAATATATCGCTTATTAAATGTGCTAAAGCATATACTTCTTAATTCAACATAGTATACCCTATTAAACTATGTGGGATTGCCGGGATCAATCCCAACAAATTAGAACTCTCCGCAAGAAGCAAAAACTTAGGCACGAGGGATAAAAAACTATGCTGGGGGGCCGCATCCATCCAAGCACGAACTCAAAGACGCAAAAGTCTATATCCGCATCAAAGACGGAGACACAGCTAACGTCACTCACATCGACGTCGAGCACCCAGAACTCATTAACGTAATCAGGCTCTGACGGAAACAGTTACGTCAGCGGCAAAAACGGAGGAATATTCATCGGACAAAAAAGACGATGATTAAAAGAGCGGAAAAGCTGGCAGAAACAATAATAACCAAGCCTTACTCTAAAAATTTATGGGCAGCTACATAGAAGAGCTGAAAACCGGGAGAGAAAAAAACTCTGACACAGTAATAACCATAGACGGGTACGCAGGATCAGGAAAAGGAACACTAGCAAAACAGATATCAGGTCTCACAGGCCTCAAACACTTCTCAGCAAGCGACGTATTCTACCAAGTCGCCGAGGAAAGAGGCCTAGAAGACCATGAATTATCCGAAAAAGCAGAAAAAGAAGTCGACCTCGCCGTAGACAAGAAAACCTTGGAAAGAGGCCTAAACCAGTCCTGCATAATCGAATCACGGATATCATCATGGGTTCTGGGAACACACTCGGACCTCAGAATCAGGTTAACTGCTGAAACCTGTGAGAGAGCACGAAGACTGGCAAAAAGAGAAGGCATGCGTATAAAAGAAGCAAAGAAAATAGTGGAGAAAAGAGATAGGGAGGATGCCAGACGCTACAAAAAATACTATGGCCTAGAACTCGACGACTACAGCATCTACGACCTGATAATAGACAACACAGATATGGAAATAGAAAAGCAGAAAAAACTGGTCGAAAAAGCATTGAAACAAGCACTACCGCACGAAGTAAAATGAGCTACGAAATACTAGAACACCCGGCAGACGAAAAGTTCCACGCAAAAGGAGATACACTAGAAAAAGCTTTTTCAGAAGCAACAAAGGCCTTCGCAGAAATAGTCGGAGCCAGCAACGGCAGATACACTCACAAAATAGAAATAGAATCAGAAACTCATGAAACACTGCTCTACGACTTTCTAGACAGGCTGATTTTTCTCCAAGACACTAAAAACGTTGCAGTGACCGAGGCAACAAAAATAGAAATAGCAGAACTGAAACCGGGATACAGATTAAAAGCAGAGATCAAAACAGAAAAAGTTCTACCAGGTTCAGACTTCCTAGACATAAAAGCCCCAACCTACAACGAAATGAAAGCAGAATACACAGACGCATGGACACTAGAAGCAGTACTAGATGTCTAATATATTTTTCTCTAATAAGTGTTTGATAAAATGTTTCATCTAAGAGGATACAAGCCGGATTTAACAAAAGAGATCAATGAAATATATTTACACAGCTTCTTGTTCAAGCTTGCAGAAGGCCTCGTATCAATATTCATACCATTTTACATACTAGAAATGGGTTTCTCAATACTTACAGTCCTAGTATTCTTTGCAATCTACTACGGTATGAACATAATAACTCCGTATCCGTTAGGGGTCTTGGCATCAAAAATAGGATACAAACACACTTCTCTACTGTCATCTGTATTCATACTAGGCTTCTATTTAATTATCCGAGCTGCTGAAGCAGAACCCTTACTATTTCTCTCGGCAGTCCTCGGAGGCCTCGGATTCAACACGTATTGGGCGGGAATGAACCCAGAATTCGCAGAAGGAAGTGATGAAGAAGACACAGAAAAAGAATCAGGCATATTTTTCTCACTGCCCTCAATAGCCTCAGTATTTGCACCAATGATAGGAGGAATAACCCTCTATTTCTTCTCATTCAGCCTACTATTTCTTGTAACAGCAACTCTAATGCTAGTCTCATTTATCCCGTTTGCATATAGTTCTGAAAACACTAAAGGAATGGATACAAGCTTTGAAAACTTTGCAACACGAGACATGGTCACAGACTTCTTTACATACTTCTTTGAAGGAGCGCACAGCGTAGGAGAAAGAATACTGTGGCCTATCTACTTAGCAACAGTAATAGGAGGCTCGATAAACATCGGAGGTGCTGGAAGCATGATAGCAGTAGGGAGCGCAGTAATGAGCGTGACAGTAGGAAAATATACAAACCCGGAAAACCGGGCCAAAGTACTGATAACAGGAGCAACACTATCCGCAATAACACTAATCCTCATGTCGCAAGTAACAACAATAACTGCCGCCTTAGCAGTATCAGCACTACACGGACTCACATACAAGATGGTTAATCTCCCAATATTCAGCGGAGCAGTAAGAAGAGCCCAACAAAAAGAAGACCTAATAGAATACTTCATCATCCGACAAATAGCATTCGGAATCGGAAAAGTACTATTTATCGGAGTTATAACTGCAATATACCTAATCCACACAGAAAACCTCTACTTATACGGATTTGCAATAATAGCGGCTGCAATAACGCTCACAGGCTACTTAGGAGGCAAAATAAAAATCTAGAAAGAACAAGGAGCCGAGCAAGTAAATAAAACTCGGCCAGTAAACAAACAACTATGGAAACAGAAAAAATAAGCGAATACACATACAGGATAAAAACGCCAGAAATGAACGTCCCAGCCAAAATATACGCATCAGAAAAACTACTGGAACAGATCAAACAAGACTCAACCCTAAAACAGGCCTGCAACATGGCATCCCTACCAGGAGTCCAAAAACACGTCTGCGTCATGCCTGACGGCCACCAAGGCTACGGATTCCCGATCGGAGGCGTAGCAGCATTCGACGCACAAAAAGGCCTGATTTCTCCGGGAGGAATCGGATTCGACATCAACTGCGGAATCAGAGTCCTAAAAACAGGCCTAACAGCAGAAGACATTAAAGGAAAAGAAGAACAGCTCGCCAACATTCTATACTCAAAAGTGCCGGTAGGTCTAGGAAAAGGAGGGTACATAGACATAAACGAAGAACAGCTAGACCGGGTACTGGAAAAAGGAGTCGAATGGATGCACCAAAACGGATATGCAACAGAAAAAGACTTGGAAAGATGCGAAGAAAAAGGCAGACTTCCTGGAAAACCTGATAAAGTACCAGAAGAAGCAAAAAAAAGAGGCCTAAACCAGCTAGGCAGTCTAGGCAGCGGAAACCACTTCCTAGAAATCCAAGTAGTAGAAGAAGTATTTAACGAAGATACTGCGGAGGCCTACGGACTGGAGAAAAACCAGGTCCTAGTAATGATCCACTCCGGAAGCAGAGGTTTAGGCCATCAAACATGCTCAAACTTCGTCAGAAGGTTTGAAAAGGCCTATCCGGAGATTGCAGAAGAAATACCTGAAAAAAACCTGATTTACGCGCCTATAAAATCTGAGGAGGCGCAGGACTATATATCTGCAATGTATGCGGCCGCCAACTTCGCATGGTGCAACCGCCAAGCTATGACAGAAGCAGTGAGAGAATGCTTCGAAACACTTCTAGACCACAAAGAAGTGGAACTCGTATACGATGTATGCCACAACATCGCCAAAGAAGAGACACACGAAGTAAACGGCGAGAAAAGAGATGTGATTGTGCATAGAAAAGGCGCTACCCGGGCATTCCCTTCAGGGCACGAAAAAGTGCCGGAAATATACAGAGACGTTGGCCAACCCGTACTAATACCTGGAACAATGGGTACCTCCAGCTACATTCTCTCAGGAGGAGAGGCCTCAATGAGCCTCAGCTTCGGCAGCACAGCCCACGGAGCAGGCCGAGTAAAGTCTCGTTCACAGTCCAAACAAGACTACTGGGGCGAAGACATCCAAAAAGACCTCAAAAGAAAAGGAATACACGTCAAAGCAGTCTCAGGATCCACAATGGCGGAAGAAGCCCCAGGAAGCTACAAAGACGTAGACGAAGTCATAAAAGTTTCCGACTCCCTCGGAATCGGAAAAAAAGTCGTAAAAATGAGGCCTGTGGTGAATATCAAGGGTTGATAGATAGTTTTTTGAGCCTGCATCATCATTTATGGTCATATGAAAATTGCTTCGCGCAGAGATATTAGAGATTTCGTAGAGGAAGTGAAAGAAGCGCTAGGAGAAAGTTTCGAGGAGGCAATACTTTACGGAAGTTATGCTAGGAATGATCACGATACTGGCAGCGATATTGACATAGCCTTCAAAGTATCTGGCGAAGTAAATCAAGATGAAGTTTTCCGCATAGTTGATCAATTTAACAGAGAAAGAGACTTGATGTTCTCACCTCGTTTTTTCGACAGCAAAGATTTCAAATACAAACTTGAGAAAGGGTATAGTTTCTACCTCAACATCGAAGCAGAAGGTGTGGAGATATGAATGAACAGGAAATGCTGCTTGAGGCTGCTGAAGACGATATTGATGCAGCAAATTGCTGAAAGGGGGCCAGTACGATTAAACTATTTCACGAAGTTATTATGCAGTCTTTAATGCTGCAAAAGCTCTTCTCATCGAAAAGAATTCTAAGCCTAAAACGCATCAAGGAGTATCAACCGAGCTTGGAAGACTTTTCCGCGAAAAACTCGACCCGGAAACCACTAGAAACTACTCAAAAATCCAAACTTGGAGAGAAGAAGCCGACTACGGAACAACAAAAAAGTTTGACCAACAAAAAGCAAAAGAATCAGTTGAATTTGCAGAAGAATTCCTTGCTGGCGTTAAAACCATTATCTAATAGGAGCAAGACATCCAAATCTCCAACAAGGCCTTTGTTAAATATAAAAGCAAGTAAATACCATTTAGAACTGTGTATCGCATGAACTGGCAAAAATCTCATAAGATCGCTGCAGTAACCTTAACACTCGTTGCAGCGGCTTTTATTATTTCGGGCGTTTCAGCTCTCACAGGCCAAGAAGCAGAAACAGCCAGCGAAGAATACAGTTTAAACGTTACAACAGACCCTCCAGAAGTGAGAGAAACCGAGGCAGACTTTAGTGCCACTGTCGATGAACTCGACGACAACTTTGACGCAGCACTAGTATACTGGAACTACAGCCAAGACCAAAGCCTAGACCAAAAAGGCCCGGCGAAAAAATATCTAGTGAAACAAGTAAACAATTTTAAACAACCTATACAAAACAGTTAATCAGGCACATATGCAGAGCAAACAAAAACAACAAAACCCTGAGCCAGAACCAAGCCTTTATACCGGGAAAAAGGCCTGAAAAACTACGGATGAGCAACTACAAGATAGAATACAAAAAACTTGGAATAATGCTCGCCGTAATAGCAGTAACGCTGGCAGGCCTATACCTTTTACTTGATTCAGAGCCTGAAGCAGATGACATCACTTCTTTCCAACTAGGAATCGATCAAGACGAATTCTCATCCGGCGACACCGTAAGAATCCTGGCAGAAGACCAAGAAAACGAACCGGTTGAAGGCGTTGAGATTGAAGTAAACAATGAAAGCATAGGATCAACAAACGCAAACGGAGTAGCAGGATACAGAGTACCAGAACAACCAGAACCACTACAGATAACAGGAGAACACGAAGATGACACAACACAGCTAACCATCGACCCAGAAGACGACTCCTACACAATAGAAACAGACGAAGACACAGACGAAACCGAAGAAGACACAGATGAAACAGAAGACGAAGACACGGACGACACGGACGATGAAGACACAGGTGCTGACGAAACAGACGAGACCGATGACGAAGATACTGATACAGAAGAAGATGATCAAGATGATGAAGATGGCCAACACGGAATAGTATTCGAAGACGACCTAGAAGCAGGCAGCCCGGCAACACTAACACTATACGACAACGGAGAAACAGTAGGATCAGAAACAGTATACATAGACGATGAAGAACAAGGCGAAACAACAACATCAGGCACACTAACATTCACAGTCCCACAAACAGATGAAATAACTGTTACGACAGACCACAACGAAATAGGCGAAGAAACATTCAATGTCCAAACAGAAGAACCAGAAATAACCTTGGATGATCCAAGCGACGGTGAAGAATTTGAAACATTCGAGGGAGAAAGCACGGAAATCGAATTCGAATACACTGTAGAAATGACAGAAAGCACGGGAACAGCCACACTCACTGTAGATGCTGAAGATTATGAATCTGACTTAGATCAAGGAGAAAACACAATAACAGAAAACATAGACCTAACAGGAGGAAACTACAACTGGGAAATAGAAGTCGATACAGATGAATTCACAGAAAGTTCTGATTCGCGAAACCTAAACATAAACGAAATAGAACCCGAAGAAGGATTTAATCTCGCTAGCGAACCGTTAGAAGCAGGTACAAATAACCAAATAACATTATACCAGGACGATGAACGAGTAAGTAATGCTGAAATATTTGCGAACGGGGACAACATAGGAGAAACAGACGAAGACGGTCAACTAAGTTTCGAAGCACCCAACGAAGACCCTGTAACCTTCTCAACAGACCAAGATGGAATAAGTG